>NZ_CATWDQ010000004.1:0-180649 GCF_958349595.1 uncultured Phascolarctobacterium sp.
GCATCAATATTATAATCGTTGCCGGTAATTGCTGCTCCACTGGTAGTAATACTTACATCTTTATCAAATTTGTAAGTTCCGTCAGCCTGGATCACGCCGGCACCCTTGTATTCCACATCTGCCTGCGCATCACCTGTGATCTGCGTGGTAAATTCAGTTTTATCGCCAGGTTCCGGAGTTTCCCCGCTGCCAGCTTCGTAACTGCCTTTACCTGTATCCTTACTGAAGGTAATATCGCCTGTTGTCAGTGCTGCCGAAGATGCTGTTAAGCCGTCGGCAATTTTTACATAGCCTTTGAGGTTATCTTCACCGGTAGTGTAGTTTTTATAAGTCAGCTTGCCTGCCAAAGCGTTTAACACGCTGTTTACCTGATCTTGATCACTGATCGTGATCCCGCTGTTATCTGTGATCAGGCTTATGCCGCTGCCTTCTGCCGCATGTTTTACAATGGTATCACCAGCCGTATAATCTGTGGAGTTTTCACCACTGTTCTCATGAGCATAGTAAATATTGGTATAACCGCTGTAGTTATTAAAGGTCAGGTTATTGCTGTCTTTCTGGAAGATATTGCCTGCTTTATCCGCATCGCTGCCGCCAACAAAGTTTTCTACCGTACTGCCCTTGAAAGTTGCAGCTACTTTTCCGTAGACTTCATTAGTCCACACCGCCCCATTTTTTACAAACAGATTTACCTTGCCATAGTAGCCGTTACTATTATTGGACTCGGTATAATTGTTAAAAATTACACCATTCAGTTTAGAGTCTGCTGTTGACAGACCAAGATTAATGACACTTTCTTTCGCTGTATCATTTTTATTGGAAACATTAGTGTTTAATACGCCAAGATTACCAAAAATATTAACTTTGTTATCAGCCGCAGCAGTCTTGTTGACATTCATATTCATATTGACAGTACCACTGGCTGTACCCAAAGCATAAATACCACTAGACCCGGTATCCACTTTTACGGTCCCGCCGCCATTGACATTTATCAATGCATCAGTATGGTCTGCAAATATCCCAGATCCTTTAGCTGCAATATCCACATCACCATTAACAGTAAGTTTACCACTCGTTCCTGATGCAAAATTTGCGCCGGCGTAAAGGCCATAAGCCATACTGGGAACCATGTTGCTTACTACTCCCCAAGGATTAGATTCATCTGCACCCTTGATAGAAACATCACCATTGATCGTAACATCGCTGTTGCCGCGTGCGTCTATGCCATAAACATACATGCTACCAGTAGCATTAACTGCAACATCGGCATCAATAACACCCTTGGCAACTTTGTCAGCAGAAACACTTAAAAATTGGATACCATTATCTTTACCGCTGATATTTAATTGTTTCGCTCTGATAGTCATATTTTGAGTGCCACCGGCAATAACTTTATTATCAGAGGTCAGCGTTAAAACTTTGCCTTCAGCACTGATAGCTATATCGTCAACAGAAGCTATAGCAGAATTACCTGTAACATTAATCGTGCTGTCTTCAGTAAATTTATAACTGCCGTCTGCCTGAATGATTCCCGCTTCGGCATATTCAGTATCAGTTGCCGCATTGCCGGTAATCGCGGAAGTAAACTCTGTTTTACTTATCGGTGGTGTCGGTTTAGTACCGCCGTCAGTATTAGTACCCTTCCCTGTCGAAGCATCAAATACTATCTCGCCTACTGTTGCCGCCACACTTGAAGAAGTCAGACCATCGGCGATCTGTACTTTGCCAGCCAGATTGGTTTCGCCTTCTGTAAACGCTCTATAGGTCAGCTTACCAGCCAACGCGTTTAACACCTTGGCGACCATATCGCTATCACTCATAGTTATACCGCTGTTATCGGTCGAAAGAACGATTCCAGAACCTGCAGACGCATTTTGGATCGTGATATCACCGGCCGTATAATAGCCAGTCTGCGTGCCGTCGTTGGTGTGCTCATATACAACTACCGTATGTCCGCTATAATTATCTATAGCAATCTTAGCTGTATCATTTTGCAGTATATAGCCGGCATTAGCCGCATCATTACCGCCGCTTAAATTATAGACATGGGAAACTCCATCATATTTTCCATAATGGTCAATGCTTGGATCAGGCATATTCTGAACCTGTAAACCATTGGTCTTTGATAAAGATTCATGATTCCACTGCGCACCATTCTGCAGGAACAAATTGATCTCGCCGGCCTGCTTAGAACCGCTGTTGTCAACAACACCGGTCCAAGATGATTTATCGGTCGTCAGTGCCAGATTGATCCGTCCATTCTGATAAAAATAAGGCTCACCACTACCGTTATCATCCTTCATCACAATGATATTGCCCTTGACATTGACGTCATTAGTTCCAGCTTGATCACCGTTCATATTAACATTGATCGTACCGCCATAATTAGCCAAAGCATAATACGTTTCATCAGAACTTTCCGGTGTTTCGATATTGACAGTTCCACCATTTAAATTAATAGTTGCAACATCATAATCATCTATTCCCGATTGAGAATAATATGGATCAACTTTAACAGCCGAACCCGCAACAGCTAAATCAACATTTCCATTAATATCAATAATACTGCCGCCGGCCATTTGCAAATCGATCCCGGCCGGCGCCCAACGGGCACCTTTATAATTCGGAGCGTCAGCGGAAGCACTGCCGCCAGGACCATAGCCACCATGAATATTTTCAGACGTAATACCCCAGGGATTTAGCGGATCGTCGCTGCGCATCGTCAAATCTCCGTTGATTGTCAGATGTGTAAATTCTCTACCTTCGCCTGCCCCCGCTCTTTGAACTGCAATGCCACTTGAAAAACACGACCCACCATGGGAAGTGATATCAACATCGCCATTGATAACAACGATATCACCATCATCAATATTGATACCAGCAGAAACAGAATTACCATAATCTCCACTGGACGCATTGATATATAATGTATTATCGTTCATATTAATAGTTACTTTATCCGCATCCGCACTGCCAAATAATCCTGCTGAAAGTCCAAGACCTGCTTCATTATCTACTGTAAAAGTTGTATTTTCATTAAAATCATATACAATGGTGCCATCATCGGCTTTAGTAACAGCAGCACTTTTCAACCATTGATTGTCATTGATAGTGCCTGTCATTCCCTGCTTATATTCGGCAGCAAAAACACTGGGGACATATAACCCGGCCAGCAACCCGGCAGTTACAGCCACAGCCAGCTTGCTATGCCAACTGCGGGATTTAATTTTTTTACTCCACGATTCTTTCAAACTAAACAACTCCTTCTTTCAATTTTCATCACTTGACCTATAATAAATAATTCAGCCTTTACACACCTCCCAAAAATAAAATGCCTATTCTTCATTTAATTTAGAAGAATAGGCATCCACTATTCAGAATAATTGGATACACTAAAATATAGCTTATATACTTAATATATAAGTTTCTAAATTAAATGTATCCAACTCGTACATCGCAAGTTATAGGATTTTCGAAATAGGTGGCGCCCTGGCTCAGTTCATAACGGTATCATTCCTCTGCGAAAGGACTGCAATGATACCGTTCCCCTTACAGTTGCGGGACAGCTCCGGACTCTAACCGGATTCCCCACTCAGTCTGAAGATACTCTATTTCACCATATTAAATTTTAAGATAACGTCAGCACAAAGTTTTCATACCAAACTTCTTCACGTTTATAACTTTATGCCAAGAAAAATATCATCTCACTAATTTTTGAAGACAAATAATAATTAATTCCAGATATTTTTACTTATTATAACGCAAGTCCCCCCCGAGTCAAGTTTTGTCTTCGAGGAAAGCACGACATTTTTGAGTAACCCGTTCTTAAGATAAAATAAACAGCTGACAGGAACTTAAAAGTTCCTGTCAGCTGTTTATTTTACTGATATTTACTTTAAAATATTTATTGACATCTTGGGCAAATGAAATAATATTTACTATCATTGTTTATGAAAAATTACAATCACAATTATGACGGCAAGCTATATTTAGACAAGTATAGCTTCACAAGACACCCAGACTTATATTTTTATAACTTGTCGGTCAATACTCTTAACATGGCCGCCTGCCTGCGCCCGCGGCGAACAGATGCGAGTCGAACCACATATAATCCTTCACTGCAGCAGCCAGTCCAAAACATTCAGCTGCCTGATGCCATTATGTGATACTGCCGGCACAAAATCCATTGTCAGCAAATATTTAGGATTATGATCTTTAATATCTTCCAGTGGCTTCAGCTCACGTTGCAGCGTCTTTTCATCCAGAACGCTGTACGCTACCTGATAATATTCTTCACCCAAAGCGCTTACTGCAACAAAATCCACTTCAGCATTGTTTACTTTGCCGACGTACACCTGATATCCACGCCGTAACAGCTCCAGATAAACTATATTTTCTAAAATATGTCCCAGATCATTTTTTATTTCCAAGTAAATAATATCGCAAACAGATGTCCGCGATATAATATTTAGCGCCGGTGGTCAGGTATTGTCTGCCTTTGACGTCATATCTGCCGGCTTTATAAATAATAAAGCTTTCTCGCAGCGCGCTGATGTATGTTTCTACTGTTGCCACTGATATTTTACGTCCGGCCGAGGTCAGTGTATTAGCAATTTTAGTTGTAGTAGACAGGTTACCCATATTATCAAAAAGATACTCGATCACACTTTCCAGCATTGCCGGATCGGCGATCCTGGTTCTTGTCAGGATATCTTTGACTAAAATACTGTTATAAAGTCCTTCCAGATAAGTCAAAATCTCTTCGCCCCCTGGCAAAAACAGAGTATATGGAAATGAGCTGTTTTGCAGATAGTTATTGTATTTAATGATCAGATCTGTTCTGTCTGGCAGCGCCGACAGATATTCCCTGAAAGAAAACGGTAGCATTTTAATTTCGATATAACGTCCCGACAGTAATGTTGCCAAGCCAATCAGCATCGCTGGTTCCTTTAAAATCCACATACATTCCTGTCATAATCTGCAGCAAATGTACCAGGAATATACACATACCTGACATCGAACCTGCCGTCACTGCTACAGCAAGCTTTCTATGCCAACTGCGTTTTCCAAAAAAACTTTTACCCATGTAAACACCCTCCATTTTCATTCTCGCTTAATATGAATTCAGGCCTTCATCCGCTAATAAGATTATTCGATTACTGACCACTTTCACGCTTCAACAAATACTTACGATAAATGTTAAACTTCCATAATTTCTCCTTCCTATCATTTGTATACTTTAAAATCCACTATATTGTAGAAAAAACAGGAAACTAGAGCCTTTCGATCGCTCTATCCATTTACACATTACCAGCTTTTTCAAATTCATCGCAGCAAATTTAAGCTTAACCTATTTCGTTACTTGTGTTAAGCCTCGGTAAAGAGTATATCTCATGCCGTGCTTCTCTTTCGCATCCGCAAATACTCTTTCTATTTTCTCTTGTCGTACTTTGTAAAGTTCCGAATATTTCTTTGTCTGTCTAATATCTTCTGCAAGCTCTATATACTCGCTCCAAATATTTTTATATTTCTATCTGTTATTGTCCACCTAAACAGAAAAAGAGCTTTCGGGAAAAAACTCGAAAGCTCTGAACCTTTGATAGTGCGGAGTAGGTGGGATTCGAACCCACGAACGAGCTCCCCCGTCTAACGATTTAGCAAGTATATCAATAATTTTATCGCTTATTCATCGCTTAAATGAAATTCAAATAGATATATTTATGATAAATATTCAAAAATTTCCTCTATTAATAATTTCAAGTCATACTCAAAAACCTAGTATTTAAGCCATATTCCAAGGAGTAATGCGATAAACATAATAATCCATCAAATCTTCCCAAGCCGCGTGTCGCGAGTTCGAGCCTCGTCACCCGCTCCATAAAAAAGTACCGTCAAAGCCCTTGAAAATTAGGCTTTGACGGTTTTTTTGTTTGAAAATTAATTTTTCAGTGTGCCATAATTTAATAATTACTGGAAAATCAAAAAATATATTGCTTCACAAATATTCCGGATAAACTAATTTTGAAATATGGTCTACAGCATCTACAAAATACTGCGTACTAGAACTCATATAGCGGTCTTCTGCTACTAAAACAGCTTTACTTTTTACAGCTTTTATTTGTTGTAACGCTGGATCTTCTAAAATTTCTTTGATCATATTGTTATCCTTACTTGATACAGAACAAATAATTACATCTGGATCTAATTTTATTATTTGCTCCTTTGACAGATGTTCACCTCTTTGCAAATTCAGTAATCCTGCTCCGTTTACAGCATTTGCCTCTTTACAAATATTATCAAAGGATCCATGTTTCCTTCCAAAAGCTCCATTAACAGAATACCCTATAACAATTTTAGGTTTATCAATCTTTTTTAAGCGGCTTCTAACAGATTGTATTTTATTTTCCATTTGTTGCGTAACTATTGCGCCTTTATTTTCCACACCTAAGTTTTTAGCAATATACATAATTCTTTTTTTGATTGCTTCATAACCCTCTGGTATGTCTAATGGAATAACATTAAACCCACAATCCTTTAGAACATCCGCCTGCGTCCTAGTAAAAACAACTGGGATAAGGATAACATCCGGTTTTAAATTTATTATTTCTTCTGTACTAGGTTTTTCTGAAACTTTATTTTTGATTTTATTAGCTTTCTTTGCAACTATTTCATTGCCAGAATTTCTACTACTATCACTTATAGCTACAATTTTTTCAGGTTCAAGTAAATCTAATGCAATTTCTTCAAGTGCAGGAGAGATTGCCAATACTCTACTGTAGCCAGTTTTTTTCTGAAGTAATTTACTTTCTGAATGATCTAAATTGCTTTGAAAAATGATAACAAGAAACAAAATTATAACAGATATAAAAATAAATTTTTTCATATTTAATTATTAGTGTCGACTATTATTAGAACGCCAACACTAATCTCCTCAGAAAGAGTGATTATAAGATAGTGTCCAATTGAAAGGTCTATCTAAATTTTCACTAACATTCAATACATTGTCCCGATCCAACAAATTATATAAATTAAATTTAAAACTGTTATTTTTGTCAGGTGCATATGATATGACCGCATTTAATTTAATATTGTCTTTTAATTTATGTATTTTTCCAGCAACTTTTTTAGTCGCATCTTCTCTATCTCCTGAATAAAACAAATTCATTCCTACCCATAATTTACTATATCTATATTTTGCGCCTGTAGTCAATTGAATCCTAGCAGACTGCTGTTCCCATGTCCCTGAATCTTTTGCTTCTGGATTTTGGTACGTAAATCCAGCATTATATTGCCAATTCTCACTTAAAATTTTATTATATTCAAACTCTACACCAGTATTTCTGAACTTCCCTAAATTAACTTGAATATAAGTATTAGGATCAACTCCTGCAGGAGGAGTAATACCTAATTGATTATATTTACGCCAAGCAAATTTATTATCCATTTGCATATTAAATACAGCAAATTTAGTTGAGCTTGTTTCTGTAATATGCTTTATTCCAGTTTCATAAGTCCACCCCTCCTGTGGTTTTAACGCACTATTCGCTCCAGTTCCAGACCTTGAATATTTAGAATTTACTGCTGGCATTTCAAAAGCTTTGCCAACATTAACATACAAACTTGTTGCATCATTAATTTTATATAGAGTCTGTAACTGTGGCAAATACGCATTATGAGCACCATCGAAACCATTATCTTTTACAAAATGTCCTCTTAGCCCTATAACAGAAGAAAGTCTATCAGTGTATTTATGATCATATGATACATATACACCCAAGCTATCCCTATCAATTGCATGTGAACTATCTGCAATTTCTTTATATTTTTCTTTATTTGCAGTAAAACCAGCCAGTAAACTGCTTTTATCTGATAAATCCCATTTTTTATTATTATCAAAATTGATACTGTATAATACAAAGTTACTGCTATTGCCACTTCTGGCAACAGTTCCATCAGTTTTATATTGTTTCCCATCGACTCTGCGTCTATTAAAAGTTAAATTTGATTTTACTTTATTATTGTTATCATCATATATCAAAGCAACATTATCACGTTTATCATCATAACTATAAGAGGTTTTGGCTAAAGAAGCATCTGGCTTTAAATAATTCATACCCGTATTGTTAGCTTCTGTATGCATATAATTCAAAGTCAAGTCTTTAGAAATACTAACACTTGCAAACAGATTATCCTTGTTGTAAGCTCTTCTATTTGTATCATAGGCATTATCATATTTCATTGATGAATTTTTAAATTCCTTAAAGTACTCTCGCCCAAAGCTTACAATATATTTATCTCCCCGAGAATTAACTTCCCACGCTCTATTAATATTACCACCAGTAATTGCAATGTCATTTCGAACCTTCCCAGCTTTTTTAGTAACAATATTTATAACACCGCCCATAGCTTCGCTGCCATAAAGTACTGAGTTAGATCCTTTTACAACCTCAATTCTTTCAACAGCAGATATTGGAATACCAGCTGTTGAATTATAATTATTTAGATTAATTGGTGCTCCATTTAATAGAATCAATGTTCCTTTATCTAAACCCCTAATATAAGTCCTTCCTGTAGAACTACCGTTATCTCCTTGTCCACCTGTGTAGGAATAACTTTGAATACCTATAGTTTGCTCCAACGCATCAAAAACACTCACAAACCCCTTATTTTCGATATCTTCTGCAGTAATAACGCTAGTAGTTGCCGGAGTTTCCAAATCCCTAGTTTCTGCTCTTTGTGCAGTCACGATCATTGGATCTAGTGTAAATATCTGATCCGGTTCTTCAGCATGTATTGTACTACAGTACCCCCCCAGATGACACTCCCAGTTATCAGTGCTATCATCATAGCACTCTTACTCATACTCTTCTTCAACATACTCAACTTCCTTTCATCTTTTTTATTATTGAAATAAAGTTTTCACTGTACTCATTTCGTACAGACGTACAGCATTTTACTTTATCAACAACCAATAAAACAGTACCTTACCACCAGTAATTGCAAAAAAATTAGTCGTTTCTTGAAGTTACAAATTTAATTTATTGCTTATCCAGTCCATACCATATGTTTCCATTAGTTTAAATATAACTTTATAACGATTAGAGAAACATGATTATGCATTTTGTGGTCAAAACTACTCTATTGCAACTTTCAATAATACATTTATATTTTATTGAACTGATATATGCTTTATCCTATCTTTCGTAGCAAGCTTCATAAATGTCTTTGATACACTCCACCATATATTGAGACGATGACAGCATATGTTTATCTGGAATAACATACAAACTTTCCGTTTGGATCGCTTTGACAGTTTGTAAAGCAGGATCGTTAATAATCTCTTTCTTATATTCTTCTAAATCTATTTTCCCACTGTAATCCCAAGTCGGTAAAAATATAACATCAGGGTTCATCTGCACTACCTGCTCTTTAGGCATAAGCTGTGTTCCCCTAAAGTGCATTTTACCTGCCGTATTGATTACTCCGGCTAGACGGCAAATATCGTCATAATAGCTGTTTTTACCGCCATTGCCGCCACTTACCGAAAACCGATAGACAGTTACCCGTTCACTTTCTGATATTTGGTCTGCCTTCTTCTGGATATCATTTATCACGAAGTTCATGTCAGCAAGTATTTTTCTTGCTTCATCTTCCCGTCTCAGTAATATGCCCAGATCCAATATCATGTCTTTGGTATCTTGCACTGTTTTGGCTAGAGGACATACATAAACAAGTATGCCCATGTTTCTTAAACGATGAACCAGGTCATAGGGCTGAGATTGTGATAATACTACTAAGTCAGGTTCAAGTTCTATGATAGCTTCTTCGTTGATTACAGCCCGCCTCGAAACATTTTTTGCTTTTTCAACAACATTCGAGATCAATGGGTCGTCCGCCCATTTGCTTAAAGCACGAATATTTTCAGGCTCTGCTAAATCGAGAAGTATTTCATCGGAACGCAGCGTCAGAGATACGATTTTCTGCGGTGGTTTAATTCCTTTTATAACATTTCCATTACTATCTTTAAGTCCCAGATAGTTTGTATTTTTACTTACATAAGGTAATGCTATATTTTTTTCATTATCACAGCCGTTCGTAGATATTACTGCCAAAGCCAGAATAATATAACTCAGCACAATTTTTGCTATTTTCATATTCTTGATCAGTCCCAGCATAGCTTTTAGATTGTCACACAAAATATTTTAACTTTAAAGATCACTTTTTTCTTCCAGCTCACCCTCAATCTCAAGGTAGATTTTTTTTAGTGCAGCTTTTGTTTCAGGCAGCGGCGACCACAGCTGGCGTTGTTCTGCTTCTAACAGCTTTTCAGTTATTCTTTGCAGGGCCCATGGATTTACTTCCTGCATCCATTGCCGCATGTCTTCATCCAAAACCAGTTTTCCGGCAAAACCTTCGTACATCCAGTCTTCCATTACCGAGCTGGTAACATCCCAGCCATAGGCATGTGCTACCAATGCCGCCAGATCAGACGCGCCTTTGTAGCCGTGTTTTTTCATTCCTTCCAAATATTTAGGGTTCATGGATTCGCCTCTAAATACCCTGCGAAATTCTTCATCAAGGCTTTTGGTTTCTGTATGGGCTTTGTCGGCGCTATCGCCAATATAGCATTTAGGCATTTTGCCGCGAATACTGCGTACTGCTACGTTCATACCACCACAGTAGGCGTTGAAATCGTCTGAATTGAGTAAATGCACTTCGTGGTTATCCATATTTTTGATAGTAATATCAATATTACTCAAGCGTCTGCGAAACAACTGCGGAACAAAATCACCGTTGTTATTTTTACCATAGGCATGGGCGCCCCATCGTACATAGACGTCGGCTAAGTCAGCAATGTTTTCCCAGTTTTTCTCTTCGATAAGGTGTGCTACACCTGCCCCATAACCACCCGGCGGACAGCCGAAAATGCGATAGGCGGCCTGATTGACAGACTCTTCTGCTGTCAATCCTTCTCTGGTCAAGGCTTCTACATCACTTTGGATATGTTTTTTGACAAAATTTTCTTCTGTTGTTTCATCAAGCCCGGCAACCATTTCGACTGCTTGTTCTAATAATTCTACGGCCGCTGCCATCGAGTCTCTAAATAAACCGCTGATCCGAGCCATGATGTCTATACGCGGGCGCTGCAATTCTGCCAGCGGTATTATTTCTAAATCGATGACCCTTTGACTGCCTCTTTGCCAAACAGGTTTAACGCCGAGCAAATATAAAAATTCGGCAATACATTGCCCGTTGCTGCGCATATTTGAATCAGACCATAAAACGATGCCAATGCTTTCAGGGTATTCGTTTTCTTCACTGATGTAACGGATGATCACCTGGTCAGCCAACAATTTTCCAAGTTCCCAGGCCGCAGGTGTAGGCAGGTTATTGGGATCAACTCCAAAAAAGTTGCGTCCTGTAGGTAAAATATCAGCCCGACCGCTTGTAGGTGCTCCACCGGGGCCCGGTTCGATGTACTCTCCGTTCAAAGCTCTGAGAGTATTCGTTATCTCCTGTCTGGTCAGTGCCAGATTAGGTGCTATAACATCACAAATATATGCCGCTGTAATTTTCAGCTTTTCCTGCTGAGCTTCACTAAGAGACAGCGCTTGAACCGTTTCTATTTCCAAAAGACTATTGAGGCCTTCTTTGCTAAAAACGGCAGCTTGTAGATGCTGTATCACCGCTTTACAGTCATTCCATATTTTTTCTATCAGTGCGGCACCGCTTTGACCGTTTTCCAAGGTTTCGCCGCTGCGTGCTTCCAGCTCATAATAATCAAAACCATAAGCAGCAGCAATAGTCTGCGGCAACGAAGGTATCGAGCCATTTTCAACCCGCGTTAAAACTAAAATAAAGTCCAGCAGTTCTTCACCTTCAGGTGCTTTTCCTAAAATATGCAAGCCGGTCCTGATCTGCATATGTTTAAGCTGCTCCACATAGGCATGAATCTTTAAAATGTAGCTGTCGGCATCAAGTTCATGGCGTGGTATATCTTCGTCCAAATGCATTACAGAAATTTTATTGATAATCTGCTCTTCTGCTATACCAACACTGGCAGGGTGCTCCACTTTGAACTGGGCATATTCGTCCAGCAGTTTTTCCAGTTCAGCCAGATCTTCATAGGTCTCAGCATGGCTGCTTGGCGGGTTAAGGTGCCCTATCAGACAAGCCGACCCACGTCGTTTGGCCTGGATACCTTCCCCTACTATAGTTACATAGTAGGGATAGATATCCGGCAGATCACCTAAAGCCAGATCAGGATAGCATTTGCGGGATAGCCCGGCATTTTTCCCAGGCAGCCATTCCAGAGAACCATGCGTCCCAATATGTATAACAGCGTCTGCCTGCCATGTATTGCGCAGCCAGCCATAAAAAGCCAGATAATAATGCGGCGGAGGACACACCGGCGAATGAATTATTTTGCCAGGATCTTCACCAAAACCACGTGGTGGCTGCATACCTACATAAATATTTCCACTTGCAATCCCCGGAATCATCAGTTTATCATCATAATAAAATACGTTTCCGGGTGCAGGACCCCATTCGCACTCCATTTCAGCTTGTATTGAAGCATCCTGTTGCTTAAACCACTCACAATAGTATTTTTTCGCAACTGACCCAACAGCTTTTTTCAATTTACTTTCTGTCAAAAAACTTCGATCATTAGTAAACCCGGCTGCTAGCATTTCAATCAGCATACGTCCGTCTTGCGGCAACGAACCTGTTTGGTAACCTTCAACCTGCATTTTCCTTAATAACGCTGCCACGCTTGCTGGCGAATCAAGCCCCTGAGCGCTGCCAATACTATCATTAGCAGGAGGATAGTTATGAAAAATAATCGCAACTTTTTTATCCCTATTATTTTTGGCCCTTAAAACAGCCCACTTTTCTGCCTTAGCTACAATTTTTTCTATTCGTTCCTGTATAGGCGCATAAAAAGCGATCCCATAATCATCTGTTTCTTTACTGGAAAGCGGCAATCCATGCAGAACTCCGTCAAATTCTGGTTGTACCACATTACATGAAAGTTCTACAGGATCCATACCTGTAAATGACTCCCACCACTTGTCGTACCCGCGCAACAGATTATAGCCCTGCAAAACAGGCACATTAAGCTTTTTAAAAAAATCTTTTTCGTTTAAGCTGCTTTGTGTCAAACCCACTTTAAAAGTGTTTATTACCGCATCTACAATGCAGCGTCCATCTTTATAAAAATATTGCCGTATTGCTTTAGAAATCCCAGGAGCATTTTGTATTTCATTATCGCTCCATAAGCAGAATATCGGCAGCGCCCTCATCCCATTTGCTTCAATTTCTTTAATCAGCTCCTGCAAATAAACCGTTTCTTGCCATATCCAATTTTCACGCGAAAATAAAATGCCAATAACTGCTTTTTCAACCGCGGAACAATCTCTCCCTGAAAAATTACAAATGCCATGCCACGGCAGCTCTGCAGGCGCATTATATACATGTTTCCCACCGGCAAAACCTGCCTGCAGCCAAAGCCATAATTGTTTATAATTTTCAAGTCCACTGTAAACGATATATTGACGGATAAGTTTCAGCTCAGCTTCCGTAAAGCCGCGCTCTCCATCAGCTTCCAATTCAGTTGTCGAAAACATCGCAAATTTTACATTGCAACGTTGCAAAAAGGCTTTACTTTTTGCACTTAAATCGCTATGGCATATGGATCCCTGCCAGCAAAAAATAATAACAGAAGCAGAAGCAAGTAAATTTTCATAATTTTTATTCCAACATGATTCGCTGCCAAAGAAAATGCTTTTACAACTGCAGTTTAACAGACCATCATTCTTTAAATTTTTTCTGGCTTGTTCCAAACGCTGAAACTGCCTTTCGACGTTAGTAAAAACAACTATTTCTGCCACCCGAGCCACCCTTTCCTAAATACAAAAACCTTCCCGTTCTACGGAAAGGTATAAATGCTGCACCAACAATGCAGCTTAGATTACAGCCTTATCTCTCGCAGGACTTCGTAATCATAACAAGGCAGCTGCTGACTCCAGCTCTTGCTGTTACAGCGACGTGATCGTAGGTTTTGCACCGTTTACTTTTAAGTTAAACACCTTGTTATCAATATAATTATATTTGCTTTTTGATATCTTATGCTATAATAAACCATATACTTGGTATCCAGTCAATAAAGAAATTCCCGGAGGCATACTATGAACATTAATAAAAATGAATTGTTTACCGCAGGCGAATTAGCAGCATTATTTAATATAAGCAAACAAGCCCTTTTATTTTATAACCGCCATAAATTACTGGTCCCTGAATATGTTGCTGAAAACGGCTATCGCTACTATTCATTAAAACAATATTTTCAATTAGAAATAATAGTCAATCTACGTAAGCTGGACTTTTCTATTAACGATATCAAACAATATCTGGAAGAAAAGGGCTTAGAGAACCTCCACACTGCTATCACCGAACAGGATAAAAGATGTGAACTTGAAATACAGCGTTTACAAAATCTGAAAAAGAGTCTGCAGCAAGCCGATAATGTTTTGAGTTCCATAAAATCTATCCAGTCCAGCCAGATTTCTTTGGGATACCAGGAAGAAAAATATCTAATGATCAGCGATGATCTCAACGACGAGATGTCTAGTAAAGACAGATTGATGATCATGATGCAGCATAACAGACGTGCTTATTCAAAAAAAGACTTTAAAAAACGTACAACTGGCTGGATATTAAATAATCAAAAATTCTTAGACGGCAAATATTATTATACTGACAGGTGCTTTACTGAAATAAGTATGCCTTTACAAAGCGAATATTTTCAAGTCAAAACGGCCGGATTATATCTATCTATTAATTTCCCCGGTACTTACTGCAGCAATGCCGAACGTGTCGCCAAACAAATAAAAGACTTAGCCGCCCAGAATCAATTTGAACTCATCGGCGACCTGTATATTTTGCCACTGAAAAATTATTGGCTGGCCTCAACATATCAAGACTATCTCACGCAGGTTTCTATTAAAATACAAAAATAAAATCGTATTCACTAACAAAGACTATTTCTTTTAATATATTTATAAATCCTTCCCATAACAACTTTGAAGTATAATGAAAAAGCCTTGCCGATATTTTCGGCAAGGCTTTTTCAAAAAGTTTTATCAATACTTGGAATTGATAATCTTTAAGTTTATTACGGAATAAAGCTCGTCATTATTCCAAATTTTTATTTGTCCGGTCTGCACATTTTTTCTGTAGATATTTTTTTCCGGCACCGCCACCTCTAAATTTATCGGCACTGTATTTTTACTGCGTTTTACTAAAATATCTTCAGGACTCAGCTTTTTCCAAATGCCTTTTTTGCTCCCCTGCGAAATTATGGCGTCTACACCTTCTGCTTCGCAACGCAGTTTCAGCATATCATCACCAGTGCGGCAACGCAGCGTTACCGTAAAAACATTCGGTTCCAGCCAGTATTTCAGCAGGCCCATATGCCCTATATCTACGCTGCATTCCACATTGTCATTTTTGCTTAGATCAATTCTGTGAAAACTGCGGTCGCCGTCATTCTGCGCTTTGAACAAACCCAGTAAAACCATGATCGTAACAGCAAGTACAGCCAGTGTCAGTTTTTTTATGCTCGCTTTATTCATAACCAGCCCGCCTCTTTGCCGCTATTTTTCTGCTCAGCACCTTGCCGCCTAAAATAATAACCGCCAGCACACCCGGTACGCAGCTTAGCTGGCAGCTGCCGCAGACGCCTGTACAACCGGAAATGCCTGTCGCCGTCGATACCGGTATACCCATGGCTGCTAAAAAAGTTATGCTCCTGTTTTTCATCTTTTTACCTCTCATATCTGATTGCCTGTTCCGGACATTCAGCCATGCAAGCACCACACAGAATACAGTTATGGACGCAGCTGGCAGCCTTGTTATTGTGCATCGTCATCGCTTCCATCGGGCAAGTTTGTACACACTTTTGGCAGCCGATACATTTTTGGCTGTCTATCTTTAACTTATAGACGAACGGCAGGCGGCGACTGAAAGAATACAACAGATTCTGCACAGCACCTACAGGGCACAAAAAATTGCAGAACCCACGGCCGCCCTTAGTAAAGAGTCCAAACAAACCGGCCCATAAAAACAAAGTTAAAATCATACTGGAAGTCAAAGAAATGAAATAACCAAAAATAAAATAGTTAACAAACAAATCAAATAAAAAGAAATTACAGTATGCGCAGGCCAACAGACTATCAAAAAATGGCAATATTACAAACCCGGCCAGCATGCCATAGCGCAGCGGCGCGATCTCGGTATAAGTACGCCAGCTTATTTGCAATTTGGCAGGTATAATTTTACTCAAATATTCGGTAAAAGCTCCCGCTGGGCATAACCTGCCACAAAACACAGGTCCTAAAAACAATGTAACTGCCAATAAAATCACAAGACACGCCAGAAAAGGCACCGACATCGTCAGCAATTTCCCATCGAATAAATGTTCCGTCTGGATGCGCAGGCACAGACTGTGAATAGTCAGTTGCTGCCATGTTCCTGTAAAAATAAAAAATATTATTTTTTGAAATAGCGCAAAGGGAGCATAGAATAAAACAAAACCTAAAACATACCCTAAAAGGCGTTTATATCGAAAACCCATTTTCATCTTCACTTTCATAAAGGGTCAGGACAGGGATGTCCCCTGCCCTGACCCGGTTTATTTAAAAGCTGTAGCGCAGGCTCACATTATAGGTCCTACCGGAAGTTGCTTCGCTGGCATAAAATTCTTTGTCAAACAGATTATTGATGCCGAATTGTAAAACTGTACCTTTAGCGATTTCATAATTCAACGCTGTATTGACAATAAAATACGCGTCCTCCGCCCCATACTCGCCGGTAACGTCATCCGGAGCCTGACGTGCGCTTACATACTGGCAATCCAGTATGGCATTGAATTTATCTTTATTATAATTGACACCTGCATGAAGCAGATGCTTGGGAATACCATAGTCTGCACTGTTAGACTCTTTTAAATTAGTCCCTGCCACTGTGCTTTGTTTCACCTTACCCTGCTGCCAGGCATAATTAAAATATGTTCCCCAGTTATCATTAAACCTGTGGTCTATAGTAAATTCTACGCCACGGCGTTTTTCCGTGCCGTAGTTCTCATATTTTTTATACTCTACAGTCGACGTCCCCGGTTGATAATGGGAAGTATATAATATTTTATCATCAGTTTTGACCTGATACAACGAAACAGCCAAATCCGTCTGCTGAGATAGTTTTTTCTTCATGCCGATCTCAAAGGTATTCGACGTTTCCGGATCCAGATCAGGGTTCGCTACTACCCCACCCATACTACCGCCACCATCGCGATAGACCTGATACAGAGGCGGCGGATTGAAGGAATGACCGTAAGAAACGTAGTAATTGGTGCTGTCATCAGCTTTATAATCAAAAGCTATCTTCGGGCTGATCTCATTATAGCTCACTTCATCATAATCCAGCGCACGTTTTAAAGCACCTGTATTTTTATCATAATACCTGCTTTTGCCATCCATTTTAGTAAAATGATCGTAACGAACACCCAGATACATCGTCAGCGGATCGCTGATCTGATATTCGTCCTGCACAAATAAAGCTATATTCCGCGCTTTGCCGCCATGATTTTCATAAACGCCGTTATTACCAAGTGATCCGATGACAGAATCATGATCGCGCCAGTTACTCAAGTATTTACGCAACTGGTCAAAGCTCTCCTGTTTAAAGCTTCCGCCTACTAAAATCGTATGTTTGCCGACATTGTCCCAGGCCTTCTGCACATCAAAATTATAGGTTTCACCGGGATAGAAGGAATCAGTACCGGCACCCGTCCAATCAGTAGATTTAGGACTGCTGGGACTACTAAAACCATTGCTCTTCATGTCCAGATAACCAAAACTGGTGCTGAATTTATTTTTGTTATCGTTATAAGCCAAGGTATGCAGATCAGATTCTTTCCGTCCATCATAACCTAAATAGGTGCTCAGGCCTGGTTTCACTACCATACCATTGCCCACATCTACATTACCGTTAAAAACCGGTTTTCCGTTTTCATATATTGTCGTCCAGGGATTTTGGTAACGGTATTCACTTTCTGTGTGGATAAATGTATATTTTAAAGATCTGTCTTTATCAAAATCATACTTGATATTGGCCGAAATATTTTCATTTTCCCAAACCTTTTCACCGCGTCCACCTAAAATATATTTACCGCCGCTGAGCTGCGGCAGTTCATGATCAGGTTTTACAGCCCCAGATCCTTTACTAGCGCTACCTGTATAATAATAACCTCTGAAGCCGTCAGATTTTCTGTTTTCATAGCCGATGCCAAAAGACAGTTTTTCATTAGCCTTAACATCTGCATACAAAGCTTTTTTCCAGGTATTATTACTGCCATAGCTGACTACGGCATTTACATCAGCGCCTTTTTTCTTAGGATTATCCTTCGTGATGATATTAACGACCGCGCCCACTGCCCGACCGCCATACAAAGAAGAACCGGCACCCCTTACAACTTCTATACGGGCAATTCTTTCAACAGGTACCATTTCCCATTCCATACCATTATTATAAGTAGTATTCATCGGCAGCCCGTCTAACAAGACCAAAATATCACTGGAGCTGAAGCCCCTGATCTGAATTCCTCCCTGTGCCACCTGACTCATATAAACTCCTGGTAAAGTCTGCAGTGCTTCCGGCACAGAATTGATATTTCGTTCCTCAATGTCCTGAGCCGTCACAACACTGACGCTAGAAGGTACTTCCTGCAGCTCCTTCATGGTTCTGGTAGCCGTTACCACCATCTGATCCAGATTAAACTGCTGCAGACCTTCTTCTGCATATACTGCTGTACCCCCCCAGATGACATTGCCAGTTATAAGTGCTACCATCAGTGCACTCTTACCCATACTCTTTTTCAACACGTTCAACTTCCTTTCATAACTTTTTTATTGAAATAAAAGCTTCACATCTGCCTATCCTTCATAGCCGCAGCTGCTTCTGCTTTTATTAGCAAACAAAAATACCTTCTGCCACGGCAAAAGGTATTAAACGGTTTTCAACCACATCATTACCTCACTGTCTCACGCAGCAGTAAATTTTATCATCAGGCAAGTTCTTCTGACTCAAGTTCATCGCGCCTCCAAGCCTTCCCGGATAACTCCAGTGACATAAATATGGATTTGCTCACTCTTACAGCGACGGGATCGTGCGGGCTTTGCACCCAACTTCTCTATTAAGACCTGCGTCACCTGATAACAGCAATATTCATTTTCTGTATTTTATAATAAAGTATTCTATTTTATATCCACAACTATATGTTATAATATCATATATAGCATATTACTATGTATGGCTACTAGACAGTCAAGAGGGAGTTTATTTTTTTTATGAAAAAACCAATTGACAATTATTTTACGACAGGCGAACTGGCCAGTCTTTGTAAAATCCCCCGTAAAACTTTGCTTTATTACGACAGCTTAGGCCTGATCACGCCTGAAGTTGTTGAAGAAAACGGCTACCGCTATTATAAGCGGACCCAACTGTTTGCCCTGGAATTGATCTTAACAATGCGTAAACTCGATATTCCGCTGGCAGAAATTAAAAGCTATCTGGCAAACAAGTCCTATTCTAACTATCAGCAGCTCCTCGCTGACCGTGAAACGCTTCTTGAACACATGATCGAAAAAATGATCAGTCTAAAAAATGAACTGCACCATTCCATCATCAATCTTCAGCAATTAGAAAACATTAAATTTAATAAAATCCTGACTGTCCAAACGGGAGATGAATTTTTGTGTTTAAGCCAAACGGTTGCGCCTAAAATGAACTTTAAAGACAGAACAAAAATCTCGGCCAGTCTTTTTATCGACTTGGCCGAACATATACCACTTAACAATCATACTTTTGGCTATATTGTCGATAAAGACACTCTTCGCGATCTGAAAGCACCCCGCCATATCAAATATTATTTCTATCCTGTTTTTACTGAAACCGCTTACCCGCAATGTATGATAAAACCCGGCGGAACCTATCTTACCCTTTATTTCCAGGGGATTTATATGGACAATTATGATAAATATATCAACGCACTTTCAGAATACTGCTCTGACAATAAACTTCTGCCTGTATCGGATATTTATATCACATCGGTAAAAAACTTCTGGCTTACAGACGCAATCAATGAATATATTTATAAAATAGAAATACAAATAAAATGACCCATCTCCGGCAAATATCGGAAACGGGTCATTTTTTATTTTTACCGATATACTCTGTTTTGATGTTTGCATTATCTAAAACTAAATGTTATAATGATGCGATTTTTTACAAGGAGGTAAAAACATGTCTATTGGAATTATTGTAAATTCAGCCTGCGTGCTGATTGGCGGTCTACTCGGCAGTTTTTTAGGAAGGTTGCTGCCGACACAAATGCGCGAATCACTTTATGGGTTATTTGGATACTGTTCGATCATTATCGGTATCATTCTGCTGCAAAATATAAAATCGATGCCAGCCGTTACCTTAGCACTTATCGTAGGTACAATCATCGGTGAAGCGCTCAAAATAGAGGACCAGATCAAATTTGTATCTCTCAAGCTTAAAATTTATATCGAACGCCTTACCAATACTGCCACAGCCGATAACGATACTTATATCAGCCGCTTCGTAGGTCTGCTTATGCTGTTCTGTACCGGCAGCACTGGTATTCTCGGCGCCATTGGCGAAGGAGTCAATGGTGACAGTACCGTCCTTCTAACTAAATCTGTTATGGACATTTTTGCAGCGTTTGCTTTCGCTGCCCATATGGGACCCATGATTGCCTGTATTGCCATCCCGCAGTTTCTTTTTTTTAGCCTCCTCTTTTGGAGCGCCAGCTTTATCATGCCGCTTACCGATCCTCTGATGATTGGCGATTTTATGGCCTGCGGCGGTATTTTAGCTATTATTACCGGGTTTCGCATCTGCGAACTGAAAGACTTCCGCATAGCAAACACCCTGCCGGCTTTATTTATTGTGATGCCGCTCAGTTATCTTTGGCGAACTTATTTCTAAACTGCTGCGTAACAAAAACAGACCCTGCAAATGCAAGGCCTGTTCCGTCACCCAAACATACTCAACCTCAATAATACTCTAATTCACGTTCAATGATCACGCCGGTCGCGGGGTTGAATTTCAGCTCGCCTTTAAAGCGGTCACCTGCAAAAAAAGCCTGATAATAAGAATTATTGCCGTCTTTAACCAGACTTACTGCAATGTCACGCGCGTCAGGATAAGCAGCCAGCACTGCGGCTTCGATATCCTCCTGATTTTTGTTGATGACGGTGCTGCCTAAAACAAAAACTGCGCCTTCGACTTTGACTTCTTCTACTTTAGACGTTGCGGTAGCAACCGTTACAAAGTAATACTCTAAAGTAGCCGGGTCCTGAAAAGTGATCAGGCTGTTCTCGTCCTGAGTCTTATACCCCTGAAAATCGCAGCTGGCCGGGATCTCGTTTTTAGCAGCTGCAATAGCGGCTCTGGTCAGTGTCAGCGGGCTGGGTCTGTCAGCGGCAAAGCCTATGGCTGTCATGCCGAGAACAGCTGCCGCAAGCAGTACAGAAACAATGTTTTTCAATTTCATAAAAATTCACTCCCTTTATTTTTTAGCATCAACATAACTGTAACTATTGTACAAAATATTTTTCACCTTTTCAACTCTATGCTATCTATTATCTATATTTATTAATTGACCGTTCTTGTTTTCCAATACGCTGTATTTATGATTTTATCCATACTGTTTTAGCTGTTTTTAAAATAATCAAAAAAAATTTCGTCCATGTCAGTATTGCGTCAGCTTTAACCTATCGCCAATTTTTTCTTGCAGCACCACTCTCAGAATAAAAAAACAGGCTCCCTGTTCTTGCTCAGGAAACCTGTTTTTTAACTTGCCGTCAGCACTGTTTTTCTGTCTGCGTTTTTTCTGCAGCAGCAGTATTCACGCCGTCCTCTTCTTTAAAAAAGTATTTCATAACGCCGCCGACTAACCCCTGTACCAAAAGATATTTATATTCGTTTTCGATCCGTTTTACTTCCCGCTGTACTTCTTTTTTAATAAACCAGAAGGATAAAGCCACACCCAGCATCGCACCGATTAAAGCGCCCAAAAATGCGATCCAGATCGCAGGTATCGAGATATTGATCATTTACGCCACCGCCTGTCTGTTTTCTTTGATTTCAAAATATCACATTCGCCTGGACATGTCAAATTAAAGAAAATTCCTCTTTTCTTCTATTGCCACTAAGAGACCAAATATTATATAATATTGTAATAGTTCCAATACTTTTAAAAGTGAAAGGGTTGTTACCAATGGAAAAAATTTACGAAGGCAAAACTAAAACAGTATATTCCCTGGCAAACGGCAATGTACTCTTAAAATTCAAAGATGACTGCACCGGTAAAGACGGTGTTTTTGATCCCGGTGAAAACAGTATCGGCCTGACTATCGAAGGCATTGGCAAAGCCAATCTCGAAACTTCTATCCATTTCTTCGAGATCCTCAAAAAAGAAGGCGTCAAAACCCACTATGTCAGCGCTGATATCGACAACGCCACTATGGAAGTCCTGCCTGCTAAAGTATTCGGCAAAGGCCTTGAGGTCATCTGCCGTTTGAAAGCAACCGGCAGCTTCATCCGCCGTTATGGCGACTATATCGCCGACGGTACCATTCTTGAAGGCGGCTACGTCGAAGCAACTCTGAAAGACGATGCCAAAGGCGACCCGCTGATCACTTCCGAAGGTTTAGCCGCTCTGGGTATCATGAGCCAGGAAATGTTTGACAGCATGAAAGAACAAACCCTGAAAATCACCAAGATCGTTGCTGCCGACCTGGCTAAAATGGGTCTGGATCTGTACGACATCAAATTTGAATTTGGTTACAACAACGACGAAGTGATCCTGATCGATGAAATCGCCAGCGGTAATATGCGTGTCTATAAAGACGGCAAATATGTCGATCCGATCACATTGACTTCGATCATCCTCGGTAAATAAATCTTTCTATCTAAAGGCACAGCTTTTGCTGCGCCTTTTTTGCTTCTTAGTCATGTTAATGCTATAATTACCTTAAAGCGTAATGCCCGCTTTAATTTTTAAAACAAAGGAACGATGCATTATGAACAAATTAGATCCGCGCAATATTTACGACGACTTACATCAAATTCCTGAACTTGGTTTTGAAGAATTTAAAACCTCTGCCTACCTGGCAGATAAATTAGAGGCAATGGGCTACAAAGTTACCCGTAATATCGGCGGCACCGGCGTTATCGGCGAAATCAAAGGCGCCGAGCCCGGACCAGTGATGATGCTGCGTGCCGATATGGACGCATTGCCTTTTCTCATCGACGGCAAGAAGAAAAATATCCATGCCTGCGGTCACGACGCACATTCTGCCATGCTTTTGGCAGCTGCCTCCGAACTGGTCGGCAAAGTTAAGCGCGGCACGCTGCGCATCCTGTTCCAGCAGGGTGAAGAAACCTTAAAAGGCGCGTTGGCCGTTATTGACGCCGGCGTCATTGAAGATGTCGATATAGCACTTGGTCTGCACATCCGTCCTATACAGGATATTGCCTATGGCGAAATGTCACCTGCTGTACGTCATGCGGCCAGCACGTTCGTACATGTCACCATTAACGGCCTTTCCAGCCACGGCGCCCGGCCGCATCTGGGCGTCAACGCTATCGAAGCAGCAGCTGTTGCTATCAATGTGATCGCTGCCATCAAGATCAATCCCATCGTACCCTGGTCCTGCAAGGTCACAAGTATCAGCGGCGGCGGAACAGCCCCCAATATTATTCCTGACAAAGTAAAAATGATCGTTGATACACGAGCACAAACTAACGAAGCCATGACTGAACTCTTAGAGAAATTGCGCCGCGCGGTGACCAATGCGGCAGTGGCTGTCGGCGCAACCGCCGAAGTCACTACTCCTGACGGCGTGATCCCCGCTGCTGAATACGATGACGAACTGACCGCAGAAGTTGCCGAATGTATCGTCGAAGTCGTCGGCAAAGAAAAACTGGCTAAAGAACTTGTCAATCCCGGCGGCGAAGATTTCCATTACTTCGTCAACAAATATCCCCATATCAAAGCGGCTTACTTTGGCGTCGGCGCAGCGGCAGATCCCGGACTGCATCATCAGGATATGCACCTGAACAAAGAAGCGCTGCCCAGCGGCACTGCTGTTCTGGTAAAAATGGTTGAACGTAAATTAGGCTGAAAATAAATCATAACCATCCGTTTCACGGGTGGTTATTTTTTTAACTGCTTTTAATTTACTGACTTGAAACAAAAGCAGTTAAAACTATCTGAAGACATAAATAATAAATGCCCCAATCTAAAAGACCGGAGCATTTATGGGGAAATATTTAAGCAAAGTAGAGGGTTAAAAAACTTTGCAAAAATCAATTCTGACTTTATTGGATTTTTTCTTTCAGCAACTCTATTTCATGACTTTGTTCTTCTATTTTGGCTAACAGCAGCTGGATCTTCTGATCCTGCGCTTCCAGCGAAGTATCTACTTCCGTACGGGTGTAAATGCGATGTTCTTTTTTGCGATCCGGCGAGCGGTCCAGCGCAAAGTTGACGCCGAAGTTGCCCATTTTGCTGCCGCCTTCGCTGATACCCATGCCCAGCGAGAACATGACTTTTTCGTTGGGGGCATAGAAGCCGCCTACTGCTAAAGCGCTTTTACCGCCGTAGCCACCGTAGGCCATAGCCAGCTCGCCCTTATTACCGTCCTGGAAGCGCGGGTGCAGACCGGCCATTGCTGCCGAGAGCGCGCCGACGCTGTCGATCTCGTCGCCCAGCTTGCTAATATCGTGATTGATGTTGTTAATGTCCTGTTTGACCTGATAGAGCTGACTGCCGTTGACGGCATCCATCGAGGTGGCGCTTACTTCGCCTGCGGCGACGTTACCGATCTTGGTGCCGCCAGTACCTTCCAAAGTGATCTTGTTTTTATTGAGGTTGCCATTGCTGTCGACGTCATATTTAGCGGCGCTGTCATGCACGGCTTTCAGCTGATCTTCGGTAGCTGCCTGCCCGGTCGCATAATTATCAGCGTCCCAAGTAGTGTTAGTCAGCCCGCCCACTTTGCCGTTATTGCCATCGACAGTGACTTTGTTAGCGCCGGAGCCGATCTCGATCACATCGTTCAGCCTGACCTGGTGATCGATACCGCCAGTACCATTAGTGCCGCTGTTATCGACGATCAGGTTATTATCACCGGCCGATACGGTGCTGTGTTTGGCCGCCTCGGTTGCAGCGTTAGACGCTGTGTCATGGATAGCTTTGAGCTGGTCTTCGGTAGCCGCCTGGCCGCTGGTGATATGATCCGGGTCCCAGGTCGTATTGGTCAGGCCATTGACAGTGCCTTCATCATTTTTATTGATAGTGACGCCGCCGGCTTTGACTGAGCCGTCGCTGCCGTCGAGAACTACTTTGCCGCCGGTGCCGACAGTGATCTTACCGTCGCCTGTGCCGTCGATGACGGCAGTGCCGTTACCGCCGACATCCAGCTTATCGCCCAGTTTTACTTCGTAATCAGAGCCGCCGCTGCCGTTCGTTGTCGGCGTAACAACGACATTGCTGTCGCCGGAAGATACTGTAGTCTGCTGGGCGGCTTTCTGGGCTACTTCATAGAGCTGACTGCCGTTGACGGCGTCGGTCGAATCAGCGCTGACCCGACCCGCCGCCACGTTTTGGATCTGGCGTGTCCCGCCGCTGCGCCCTACACTGACCACGCCTACAACGTCATCGACGCCAGCCCACTTAGTATAGCTGCTGTTGCCCTTAACATTATTGATCGCCGCCGCGACAGATCCGCTGCCTAACGCGACGCTGTCTTTCAACGTCATCTCGATATTACTGCCAAAAGCAAAAGAATCCGTAGCAGAACTTGCTATATGATTAGAATTACCAACAGCAGTACTGTTAGCAGCCTCTACCATATTTAAATAGCCAAAAGCGTTAGCATTGCCAGCGGTACCTGCTATATAATTAGCAGTACCAACAGCGGTACTGTTAGCAGCCAGCACTTCATTGTCATAACCAAAAGCATTAGCATTCGTATTGCTGGCCATATTATTATAGCCAACAGCGCTGGCATTTTTACCGCTTGCCTTATTGGTAAAACCAATGGCACTGGCATGCATACCGCTCGCCGTATTGTAATAACCAAAAGCATTGGAACCCTCTCCGCTTGCTGTATTATAAGAACCGACAGCACTGGCAGCCATCCCACTTGCCACATTTACAACACCAATAGCACTGGTATACTCGGCACTTGCTGTATTATAAGCGCCAAAAGCACTGGCATACGTTTCTCTTGCATCGTTGCCGGCACCAAAAGCACTGGAGTCAAAACCGTTGGCTTTATTGTAATAACCAAAAGCACTGGCATTTCTGCCGCCTGCCGTATTATTAGTGCCAAAAGCACTGGCATTTTGCTCACTTGCTGTATTTGTGTCACCAAAGGCACTGGAAAACGCCCCACTTGCTGTATTACTACGACCAACAGCAATAGCATAGCCACCATTTGCCTTGTTGTTATCACCGACAACAATCGCATTTTCACCGCTTGCCTCGCTGTTAGCGCCAACAGCAATGGCCTTTTCACCACTTGCCGTAACATTTTCTCCCGCAATAACTGAATTTGTACCTGTCCCACTCCCAATAGCAGGAGCCGCCTGTACTGTGTTGGCAAAATAGAAACCGCTCCCGGCAAAAACACAGGTACTTAAGAAAATCGCTAAGTTTCTTTCTAATTTTCCTTTTTTTAACTTTTTCATACACTATTCCCCTTTTTGATTTTTTATTGCAAAGAGCAGTAAGTTTCTACTCTTCTCAAGCTGCATAAAAAGCCCAATCATTTCGCTTCCTTTAATTCATTTGTCTTCAGGATAATTAATTAACAAATTTAAATTTATCATTCTTTAAATTATATTAGCATAATTGTCCCCCCCCGCAAGACTTTTTTGTTCGTTTTAGATTTTTTTTCGCTTGTCTTGCAACTGATAACTTTTTTATACCTGCTTTTATTCCAAAAAAAATAACCTCACCGTTATTCTAACGATGAGGCAGAGAGCCGATTTGCTGCAAATATGCACTTCACTAAGGGACTTCGTATTCCTTGACATTTAATTTATCAGCCATTAACTCATCATTCCTTTCCTGTCAGAATGACCTATATGATTACGCTTCTACGTGGAATGATAAGTTTTTGTTTGATAATCTATGCACACATGCATAGCGGGCGGTTGTTTCTTGCAAATGATTTTTTATTATCTAGCTTGAATTACGATCATTTAAAACTGTCTGAAGACATAAAAAAGGCGTTGCTTCCTGGGAAGCAACGCCTTTCTTTTTTCTTTATCTTTTACACCGTTATTTATTCAGCCTCTGGCCGATCTTCAGCATATACATCGGGTCCACATTCTGACCGTCGACAAAAACCTCAAAATGCACGTGCGGGCCGGTGCTGTAACCGCTGCTGCCCACAAAGCCGATGATCTCGCCCTTGCGCACACTTTGACCGGGCGCAACGGCAATGCCGCTCATATGTCCGTAAGCCGTTTCATAACCGTTGCCGTGGTCGATACGCACATAACGGCCATAACCGCCGTTCCAGCCGGCGACCTCTACCGTACCCATCGCGCTGGCGTAAACAGGCTCGCCGAAATCAACGGCAATATCCACGCCCGGATGCCAGTCATAGCCGCCGCCAATCGGACCTGACCGTCCGCCGTAGGGCGAGCTGACCGTACCGCCTTTAGTCGGCCACAGGTCAGGAAAAACCGAACGTTTATTGTTGCGCCCTTCCAGCTCCGAAAGCAGTTCACTCATCGAAGTTTTTTTCTCATCGATCTGCTGCGCCATATTTTTATTCTGCGCCGTCAGCACAGCCGCCATTTCCTTCACACCCAAGTCAGCAGGGCCGCCCTGCCCCAAATACCGGGGCGTGCTGCCGGCGTTCGCCGCCGCTCCTGTCGTACCGCCAAGGTCGCTGCCCAGCTTCGTACTGTCGGTATCACGGATCAACGCACGGCGCAGCTTGGTTTCCAGCGTCGTGATCTCGGACATATCGCGCAGCATTTTTTCATTGTCTGCCAAAAGGCTTTGCAGCTGCGCTTCCAGCTCGCCTTTTTTCGCCTGATATTCTAAAAAATCAGCGCGCTCCTGCCGGAACTGATAAAAATTATAGCCCATATAAACAAGCGCGCCCGCCATACAGACAGTACAGATCAAGACCGCGCCGGCCAGCATTTTAAAGCGTCTGGCCCCTAAATGATAGACCTTCTGCCCTTCGGCCCGCGGTACTGTAAAAGTATACTCTTCCTGCCGCTGTAAATCTTTTTCTTCCATGCTTCTACCTTCTTATCTAAAATACCCTAATTTCTGACCGGCGGCCAGCAGCCTGCGCCCAATAAAAGGCAGGCTCTCCAAATCGTCCTTGCCCATACCGCCCACAGCCAGCAATACGCCGCCATACACAGGTACGGCCACGGCCATCGCCGCCAGGATCGCCCAGGCGCCCCAGTCTGCCGTCAGCGTGATCACGCCGTAAACGGCAGCGCCCATAACAGCAGCAGCCGCCGCGGGTTTGAACACACCGCCAAAGGACAGGGCAAAGCCCGTATATTTGTAAATAAAGATCATATTCAAAATGGCCGCCAGACCAAAATCAACCACCGTCGCCATCGCCGCGCCCCGAATACCCAAAGTCGGTATCGCCGTCAGCGTCCAGCTCAAAAACACCTTGACTGCTGCCGCCAGGATCATATTGATGACCGGAATCGAAGTCCGCCCCAGGCCCTGCAGGATACCCGTACTAATCTGGTGCAGTCCCAGCAGCATGATCCCCACGCTCATCGTCTGGATAGCCGACGCCGCACCGGGAGCATTATAAATCAGTGCCGCTATTTTTTCCGCCAGAAAATACATCCCGACAAAACAGGGACAGGTAATGATCAAAGCGACCCTGAAGGCCGTCCTGGTCTTGGCCCTGATCCCGAACACATCATTTAGCGCCCGCGATTCGGAAATCGCCGGCACCAGACTGATCGTCATAGCAGCAGTAAAAATAGTCGCCAGATTGATCAGCGGTACGGCCATCCCTGTCAGATAACCAAAAAATTCCGTCGCCTGGCTGATATGAAAGCCAGCCGCTTCCAACCGCTGCGGCACGATCAAAAGATCAAGATTAGCCACTACCGGCAGCATCAGGCTGGACATGGACACAGGCAGCGCCAGACGCAGCAGACGGCTGATGATGGCCCGCGCCGATTCTCTCGTTGCCAGCGGGTTCTGATGCTGCAGATCCTCTTTCAGCTTATGCTTGAGCCGCCTGTAGAACCACATCAGGACCAGTAAAGCGCAGAAAGCGCCTACGCCTGCGCCCATACTGGCGCCGCCTGCCGCATAAGCCAGGCCGTACGGCATAAACATATTCGCAAAAACGATCATCGTCACCACGCGCATCAGCTGCTCCACGATCTCGGAAGCCGCCGTCGGCGTCATGATCTGCCAGCCCTGCAGATAACCGCGGAAGCTGGCTAAAAACGTAACAAAAAATACGGCCGGAGCCAAAGCAATGATCGAATAATAAGCACGGCCGTCACGGATCCAGTGATGATCGATCAGCCACTGGGCCCCGAAAAAGAGCGCCGACGCAAAAACCAGCCCGGTAACGAACAGCAGCCGCAGCGAAACATTAAAGACTCGTTTAGCGCCCAGAAAATCCTTCTGCGCCAGTTTTTCCGCCGTAATGATCGAAATGGCTACCGGTATCCCCGCCGACGACAAAGTAATCGCCATCAGGTAGATCGGAAAACCCATCTGATAAAGGCCGATGCCCTCGCCGCCCAAGACCCGCGATAAAATGATCCAGTTCAGCGAGCCGATGACCTTGACAACGATACTTGAAACCGTCAAGATCAGTGTACCTTTTAAAAATTTATTATTGTTGCCTGCCGTCTTTTCGGTATCGCCCATGCTTACCCGCCTTATCCCAATTTACATTTACACATACTCATACATTATAATTATCTACTTAAAGCCGCTTTTTGACAAGCTTTTTCGGTTTTATTTCACAAAATCTTACTTTCTCAGCAAAACTGCCGGCCTGTCAAAACAGGCCGGCAGTTACTGCAAATATTCGTTATTTTGTCCAACTGCGCAGGCAAGACCCGTTTTTAGAAGGTCCAGCTGGCGCCTACATTCCACTGCCAGTCCTTTTTATAATCGCTGCTGGCACTGCGTTCCACATCCAGATAGAAATAGCTGTTTTTGCTGCCCTGGAAAGCAACGCCTGCGCCATATTCAAACCAGGTATCATTAAAATCATCGTCCAGTTTAGCGCGATTACCAAATTTATCGGTAAAGGTCACATCATAACTGCCGCTGAATTCATGCAGCAGATTAGCTTTCAGGTAGAAATTGGTTTTCTTGTCGATATCACGGCCGATATTGAAGCCAAGCCGGCCTACGACGCTGGAAATACCGCTTTGATCTACCTGTACCTGATTGGACAGATAGTTGCTGCCGCCCAAATAACCAACGGTCATCTGCGCCTGCGGCTCAACGTACCAGCCGTTTTGGCTCAGGCTGTTTTTACGGCCATATTCAGCGCTCAGCGAGATGCCGGTATTATCAAAATCACCGGTTATCCTTTTGCCATTGCTGTCAAAAACAGTGAAGTCGCTGTCCATATGGTTGAACTTCGCCACGACATCTACATAATGCCCCTTCTCGCCCAGCTGCGTCACATAAAAGCTGACTGCTTTATTTTTGTTGTCGCCGCTGCCGCTGTCATAGCTGCTGCTGCCGTCACTGTAACTCATCGACACGCCGCCGTAACGGGTATAATCGGCCGTCTTTTTCATGACCTGGTCATAACCCAGCTCATACATCGTGTATTTGTTTTCAAAGCCATATTTACCATCATGGCTGAGCTTACCGCCTTTCAGCCTCACCCAGACGCCCTGTGCATCCTCGCCCTGCTGGCGCAGATCGCCCATGCGTTCCATCAGCTTGTCATCGACGCGCCAGGTATGATAAGCCAGCGCGCCTGCCGCCATAGCGGTTTTGACCGTCGTCGTCGGGTTATTGCCCGGATTCAGCGTATTGACCGCTTTCAGATACCAGTCCGTATAACCAGTACTGCCGTTAGCCTGCGAACCAAGCTCATACCGCTCCCAATAAAGAGAACCTTCATGATCGTCAGCAGTAAAAACGCCGTTGCCGTTATTGACAGTAGCCAGTACGGTCCCCACGGCGGACTGCCCCAGCCCAATGTCGCTGTCGCGGCCGTTAATTTCCTGCAAAGACAGTACCTGATTACCGCTAAAGGTATCATTGACGATCAGTTTATCACTTTGATCAACGGCGGCACCGTCAATATCCATGATGATCGTACCGTTGCCGTTCAGGTTGTCAACTGTCAGCGTACTGAAGCTATTATTGTCCTGACGCATATCGATCACCGCGTCATTCGTCAGCGCCGTCAGTGAGGACGTCCCCGTCAGCTGCCACAGCGAACCGCTGCCCAGCGTCAGCCTGTTTTCCGCCCCCACGCCGTCGACCATCGTACTGCCGGTAAACAGTGAGCCTGTGCCGAAGGAAAAATCCGTGCTGCCTGCTGATGCCGCAATGATATCGCCGATCAGCCGCGAATTATCGGCCGCCGCCACCTCTATTTTACCGCCATCGCCCGCATAGATATTGCCGGTGATATCTATCTGCCCCTGCCCCGTGATACTTGAACCGCTTGTATAAGCGTGCAGCGCATAAGCATTGTGGGTTTCAGTCATCGTGATCCTGGCAGCGCCGTCAAAACTGATCTTACCGCCGTCATTGACCGCCAGGCCATGCGCTTCAGTGCCTTCGGTAGTTATGAGCACATTTTCCAGCTGGATACTGCTGCCGGCGCCGTCTGCACTGATACCGTTAGCACCGTTACCTGAAGTTTTCACCTCTGCCGTGCCCGTCAAAGCGATCGTACCGCCATTGGCACTGATGCCATGCGCCTTGTCCGCCTTCGTCGTTACCGAGATCAGGCTTGGCGTTGCCGTACTGATCTTACCACCGTTGCTGACACGCAGGCCATTGGCGCTGTCCCCCTTGGTATCAACCACTGCTGTACCAGCTAAAGCTATCGTGCCGCCATCGGCGTTGACACCATGCGCCTTGTCCGCCTCTGTCGTTACCGAGATCATACTTGGTTCTGTCGTGCTGATCGTACCGTTGCCGCTGGCATAAATACCGCTGGACTGCGCACCATAGGTACCAGCCTTGATCTGTCCGGCCAATTCCAGCGTCCCGCCTTCCTGTACATATAAGGCATGCGCTGTATCACCCTTTGTAACTACATCAGCTGTACCTGACAAGTTCACCTGTGCGGTAGTGCCACCCGCATAAACGCCATGCGCCGCAGCGCCTGCTGTCGTTACTGTCAGATCACCGCTTTGAACGATCTTGCCGCCGTTCTGGGCAAATAACCCGCTGGTTTCAGCGGCAGCAGTCGTTATATCCACCTTGCCACTGCCAGTGATCGTGCCACCAGCGGCATAAAAGCCATGCGATCGTGAACCTAACGTCTCGATCTGTGTATACGAACTGTCAGTCAATGTCACCTGTCCGCCATCGGCGGCCGCGATACCATGTGAATCCTGAGTGCCGGTAGTAGTTATTACCAAAGTACCGCCAATAGTAGTTTTACTGTCAGTACCATTAGTATAAACCCCGTGAGAGCCACTGCCGTCAGTTGTGATCTTAACATCAGACCCATACGCCAGCTTGACATCACCGCCAGCCCCAGCCATCACACCATGCGAGGACTGCCCTTTAGTCGTAATATCCAACTTACCGACACTGCTGACTATACCACTGTTAGCAGCAGAAATGCCGAAAACATCAGCACCAGTAGTTATAACATTGACCTCCGAACCATCCATAAAATATATTTCACCGTTGCCGGACGCCTCTATCCCATTACCATATTGGCCGCTGCTCTCGATATTCAAAAGACCTGACCCGTTAATGGCGCCGCCATTAACAGCAGAAAGCCCCTTTCCGCCATCGCCTGTAACATTAATATCCGTTTTTGACTTGGAACCCAGCTCGATTTTACCGGCATCAGCAGAAATAGCCGAACTCCAGGCATTACTGCCTTCCGCCGTTATTTTCAGATAACCATTACTGGTTACCTGACTGCCAGCAGCAGCATATACACCAGTAGTACCGCCGCTGGTAATGGTGATCGCCGTCTTGGAATCCTCACCTAAAACTACGTTACCATCTTGAGCAGCTATTGCATAAGCTGCACCCCAGCCTGTATAATCCATTACAATATTCAGCTCACCGTTATTCATCATCGTACCGTTTGAGGTAACATAAATGCCATGCGAGCCGTTGCCTTTAACGGTGATCGTAGTATCGGTGCCTTCTTTGACAGCAACCCTGCTCCCATTTTGGACAACGATACCGTGAGAATTAGATTCCCAGTTATCATTTTTACTGGTTATCTTGTTGCTGCCATCCAGCGTCAAATCGCCGTTATTGTTTACATTGACCGCAGGAGAACCAGTAGCAGAATATTCTAAATCGATATTCTGCTGGGTTTCTGTACTACCGTCTATATTTATCTGACTTGTCGTTGCAGCTAAAGCATAGGTTGAATGATTTCCCCATGCCGTTAGCGTGGCCATTATCGCAAGAGCAAGCATTTTCTTGTTCTTCATTTTTATTCCCCCTGTATATCAAGATATTGACGCAAGAGCATTATAACATACAGAAAGTGTAATTAAAATATAATTGAAATTTATCTTTAATTCGATAATTAATTTACTTATTGAATTATTTATTAATATTTTACTTTAATTTATTGAATTATATTTGTTGTCCGTGTATTTTTAACCTTTAACAAAACAGCTCCCCTTCTGCCTTTTCTGCTATTTATATCTTTCCACGATCACCCCGCAGCATTTTTTTAAACTCTCCAACGCTGAAAGCGTTTTTGCACTTTCGCCATTCCTAAAACATCAAGATTTCACATCTTTAGCCGCAAATTTTAATTAAATTTCACAAAATCTTGCTTTCTTGCCCGCCCGTTGTTACAATTAAAACAGCAATAATTTATCGAGGAGGTTGTTTGCATGAAGAAAATCCTGTCCATCGCTCTGATCGGTCTGCTGACCTGCGGCGCATTACTCGCCGGCTGCGGCAGCGACAAAAAGTCCGATCCCAAGGCAGCAGGTGACAAAACCAAAGTCGCTTTCGTTTACGTCAGCTCTGCCAAAGACGGCGGCTATTCCATGGCACACGAACTGGGCCGTCAGTATGTCGAAAAAAACATGCCCAACGTTCAGGCCAGTTACATCGAATCCGTTCCTGAGGGTGCCGATTCTGAACGCGTCATCACTCAGCTGGCTTCCCAGGGCAACAAAGTGATCTTTACCACCAGCTTTGGCTATATGGACCCGACGATCAACGTCGCCAAAAAATATCCCGACATTGCTTTCCTGCACTGCTCTGGTTTCAAAACGGCTCCCAACGTAGGCAACTACTTCGGCCGTATGTACGAAGCCCGTTACGTCACAGGCATCGTTGCCGGTAAGGAAACAAAATCCAATGTCATCGGCTATGTGGCTGCTTTCCCGATCCCGGAAGTCATCCGCGGCATCAACGCCTTCACTCTGGGCGCGCAAAGCGTCAATCCCGACGTGCAGGTCAAAGTCCTCTGGACCAATACCTGGTATAATCCTGCTACTGAAAAACAGGCGGCGATCACCCTGATCGATGCCGGGGCCGACGTTATTGCCCAGCATCAAAATACCCCCGGTCCGCAGCAGGCCGCTGAAGAACGTGGTAAATACGGTATTGGTTATAATGTCGATATGTCGGCCAATGCTCCCAAGGCATCTTTAACTGCCGCGATCTGGAACTGGGGCCCGTATTATGAAGAAACCATCAAACAGGTCCAAAACGGCACCTGGAAAGCCGGCGCTTACTGGGGTTCCATGAAAGATAAAGTCGTCGACATCGCTCCTTATGGTCCCGCTGTCAGCGACGCAACAAAAAAACTGGCCGATGCTGCCAAAGCAGATATCATTGCCGGTACACAAAAAGTTTTCACCGGTCCGCTCTATGATCAAAGCGGCGCCGAAAAAGTTCCCGCAGGTACAACTCTGACCGATAAGGAACTTTTGAGCATGGACTGGTTCGTCAAAGGCGTTGACGGTAAGATCCAGAACTGACTCAACTGAGTGTTTTAGTAAGGAAGGTGCAAAGAAATGAAAAAAACATTGATTTTAACTCTGGCTCTGGCTTTAGGTATCACTACGGTCTGCGCCGCCTCGCCGCTCAAAAACTATAACGCGGGCAAAGTAGCGCTTGATCTGGGTATCACCGCCCCCACCAGCAACACTTATGAAGGCCACAGCGTTGGCAGCAAAAAAACGTCTCCTTATGCCGGCGTCACCGTAGGTCTGGGCAGCAATATGGCGGTCAACTACAAGTGGAACCAATACAAAAACAGCGGCAGCAATAAAGTTGAAGCCCAGCAGCTCAACCTGATGTACAAAGTCCTGCCGGTACTTGACGTTTATGCAGGCTATGTCGACAGCGACATTAAACTGCACGGCGACAGCCGCAGCCGCAGCTCCGGACAGGTCGGCGTTCAGGGACGCGTAGAATTGCCGTTCCTCTGCACTCTGTGGGGCAGAGCCGGCGTGGGCAACAAGCTCAACAGCTATGAAATCGGTCTCAGCCGCAGTCTGGTATCCAACGTTGAACTGAACCTGTCCTACTATGACAACAAATTCAAATCTTCCGCTCCCGGCGGCAGCGACGTTAAAACCAAAGGCGTTAACGTGGGCGTAACTGTTAAATTCTGATTTAAACAGCCAATTTTCTTAAACAAAAATAAGACCGGAAATATTAACTATTTCCAGTCTTATTTTTTTGCAATACTAACGGAGAATTATTATTGACAACTGCTTGAAGCTGTGCTATTATAAACACATCGAAAACTTACCCTTATGTAAGTTCTGCTCACAAAAAATCAAAATTTTATAGCACTTGGAGGAATGAAGAATGAAAAAATTCGTATGTCAAATCTGTGGTTATGTTTATGAAGGCGAAGCAGCTCCTGAATATTGCCCGCAATGTAAAGCTCCCGCATCCAAATTCACCGAAATGAGCGGCGACCGCACCTGGGCTGCTGAACATATCGTAGGTATCGCCAGCGACGTTGCTGAAGACATCAAAATGGACCTGCGCGCTAACTTTAACGGCGAATGCACTGAAGTTGGTATGTACCTGGCCATGAGCCGCGTTGCTCATCGCGAAGGCTATCCTGAAATCGGCATTTACTGGGAAAAAGCAGCTTTTGAAGAAGCTGAACATGCAGCTAAATTCGCAGAACTGCTCGGCGAAGTCGTTACCGACTCCACTAAAAAGAACCTGGAAATGCGCGTAGAGGCTGAAAACGGTGCAACCGCAGGTAAATTTGACCTTGCCAGCCGTGCTAAAGCAGCAGGTCTGGACGCTATCCATGACACAGTTCATGAAATGGCAAGAGACGAAGCCCGCCATGGCAAAGCTTTCGAAGGCCTCCTGAAACGTTATTTCAACAAATAATCAGCACCTTACCCCTTATAATCATCATCCTTACCTCAACACTCAAACAAAGAACCCCTGTTTCCAACGGAAACAGGGGTTCTTTGTTTACTTTAATTATCTTTAAAACATTTATTTTTATCCGTTAATTTTTTCTCCTCAGCTTTAACCCGGCGCTCTAATTTTTTTATATCTTCTTCAGGGGGCAAATTTTCCGGTTTTATTCCACGTTCTCCAAGCATTTTCCTAACACTCTTATTATTTTGCACATGTTCATCAGTTATACTGCTTTCACCACGCAAATCTTTTTCTTCAACATTATAATTTGTCATTTCTGCCGCCAAATTCTTAGCAGCAATTGATAATGTAGGTAAAAAATCTGCTAATGGTCTATTACCTTTAATATTAAGCCTTTGTTTCATTTCTTGTGTAGAATATCCGCCAAAAAGTGCCATATCTCCATGAGATCTTATTCTACCAAAACCTTTTTCATCAACACCACGTTCATAAATATTTTGTGATAATTTCTTTTCTGACTCTTTTAAGCGATCCCTTGTTTCCATACGTTTATTCAAACTCAAGCGATCTTCAATAAGCTCCTGTTTCCTTGTCTGTAATGCAAAATAACTTTGAGCAAATGCAATTTCATCTTTTTTACTATCACCATTTTGTGCAATCAAATAACAGGCATATCTTGTCAGCATATAATCAGATACATTTCTAATACCAGATTTACCCAAAAAGGCTTCTTTATGAGTACTAATAAAATAATTTTCCACATCATAACCAGTGGTTTCACAAGCTATTATTGCTTTACTAATGACGTTTTCAAAACTACGCCAGTTATTATATCCCAACACAACCATTAACTCACGCGCCTGCCAATATTCAACACCATCAGCAGTAACTTTACTGATACTGTTGAATCTTTTTAACATTTCTGTTATAGTTTCCTTATTCATTACAAAGCCCCCAGGATTTATTTTTCTTATTTAGCGAGATTATATCCATTTTACTCTTTCTTTCTAGCGTATTCTTCTTTTTTTTATCATTTTGTGCACTTGACCAAAATGATAAAACTCTATATTACTTTTATCATTATTAACTTAACTAATATATAGCCTATGGTTATATTATAAACTAACGTTCGCAAAAGTCAAAATATTATTTTGACACCGTTCATGAAATGGCAAGAGACGAAGCCCGCCACGGCAAAGCTTTCGAAGGTCTCCTGAAACGCTATTTCAACAAATAATAAGCACCTTACCCCTTATAATCATCATCCTTACCTCAACACTCAAACAAATACCCCCTGTTTCCAACGGAAACAGGGGGTATTTGACATTTACTTATTCTTTTTTTATTTCATCCCTTTAGGAACTGTAAAACCGTCTGCTTTTAAAACAGCGTCATTATAATGAATAGTACCTTGTGTTTTAAAATTTCCTTTAACTTGAGCCTGCCCATAAAAAGCCTGTTTTGCAATTATCATATTTTTGTCAGATGATAAAAAGCCTTTATTTATAGAACCATTTATTTGCATTTCTCCGTTAGACATAAACATAATCAGTCCTGATGCAGCCTGATTTGCAAAAGTAAAATCAGCGGCAGCAAATATTCTCACATTCCCTGTAATCGGAGCATTTATTTCGATAGCTTTTGTAAAAATAAAAGTTACTGGTTTCCCTGAGCTTGGGCCTTTAATTGAACTAGCATTTAATAAAACTTTACTATTATCAACAAAAACTATCATGCCAGAAGATTTTTCAGCATTAATAGTTAACCATTCATTATTATAATCACTCATATCCCAAAAATAATTTTTCCCTGTTTCCAAAACACGTTCCCATATATTATTTTTCGGCATAGTATTCAAGTTTGCATAATTATCTTTTTGAAAAACACTATCAGGTATATGCGTTTTTAGGACATCAGGAAATTTACCTTGCGTATACCCATTAGCAAATTGTTTTCCACTGGAATCAAAAAATCCCGAGCCATATAAATTTCCATTTAAATCTCCAGCCTGACTATTAGTTATGTTAACAGTACCCCCAGCCTGAACCAGTCCCGGCAATTCCAACACTTCTTCACCGCCGCTGCCACCACCGCCTGAGCCACCCGTATCACTTAAAACATAAGTTTTGCGGATAACCTTGCGAACGCCTTGACATGAACCTACTGAGGTGATCTGATAGTCGATATTTTCTTCAGGCGTATAAGACGAATCTATATCAACATTATTTTCCATAATACCTACAGCATACCAGATGCCTTTCTGGTCTACTTTACTTCCATCTATGCTCAAATGTATAAAACTCATACTGTCACTGCCTTGAAGATATTTTTCTGGCGTAATCCAACTCCAGTCAGTATTTTTATTTTTCAAAGCAGCTACAGCCCGTTTATAACCAGCCTCGGCAGCATACCAGGCCTGCTGCTCCCGGTAGTCCGACGAAGCAGCCGTTTTTTCCATAGTCATCATCGGCAGCCAGGCAATGGCAATGACCATTAAAAACAACAGCATCACTATAGCAATAACGGTCACCGAACCGCGTTGATTGTTCATCTTGTCACCTCATATATAACTATTTTACTTTAACCCAGCCTTTAGACTGCATCTCACCTTTTACAGTTGCCCATGATTTATTGGCTATCATTATTTTTTCTCCTGTATACCAGCTTTTGGCATCCGTATCGTAAATATAATTAATGTTCCAATTATTTGTAGAAGTATCCTTTATTATTGTGCTACCATAAACAAAAATATTACTGGTCGTAGGTGTGCTTTTAATATCACAATAAGGCTGTATATAAAGATCCACTCCATTGATATTTTTCATTGGCCAGGTACCATCAAATTTTTCATTCACCAAATATTCCCTGATACTGTCATTGTGGGCAATTCTATATGATGGATGGGTTGAATAGTCTTTATACGCGATAAACTTCTTATATTCTGCCTGTTCTCCACTGGTTAAAGCAATCCCTGCCGCCATCTTTTCATCTATATTACGCAAGGTATAATAGCTTTTATACACTTTCATTTCCCAGCTGTCTTCCTCTTCATCTTTACTCGGTACAACTTTTGTGGTCAGCGTCTGCAGCTGTGGTTTTCCGTTCAATACATACTGTACCGGCAAGGTGATTTGATAAAGAACAACATTATCGCCGTTATTTAAGGTTACAGTTTCGGCAACAATCGGAAACTCACCGTTAAATTTGTCATCATAAGTAAATGCGCTGTTCTTTATATCCTGCGGGAATACTGTGACCTTAGTATCGCCATCAGTAATGTTTTTACGCGTTATTTCCAACTGCTTCTTGGTATCGTCTTTCCACTTAACAGTGATTTCATAAGCTTTGTTTTTACCTTTGCCCATTGCCATATGCCTGTCAAACATATCGCCCTTATAAAAAAAGGTTTCAGTAGCGGCAGTAGGCTTTTCCGGCTCAATACTGTCCCTCTCGGCATAGCGCAGGGTGGTTTTCAATTCGTTCATTACCAGACGCGCTTCTTCGTAAACAACTTCCTGCTTACTGCCGGTGTGCAGACTGACAACGCTGCCACCGAACAAATGCACCATAGCGCCCATGATCAGCGCCAAGACAGCCATTGCCACAACTAATTCAATTAAAGAAAATCCGGACTGCTTTCTCATTCCGCCGCTCCTTTTAATCATTTGTAAGAATATAAGTCTCCAGAGTCAACTGCTGTGGTCTGGGATCACTCCAGTTAACTGTCAATTTGACCGGATATAAATTATCATCACCAAGATAGCCGCCTGAGAGAGAATTGTTGCCTCCCTCGGCATGAATTTGATATTCTATGCCATCCTGATAAATTTTATTATTTTCAGCAGCATTTATCACGCCCACAATAGTTCTTATATTACTGCTGCTGTGCCCGTCAGCCGCTTTCAACAGCTCGATCTTTTCGGCCGCTATCTGCACAGCTTTTTCCTGTCTGTCAGCCGAGACCATGACGCCGATGCCATAGGTATATAAAGCTGCCAGAGCCGCCAGCCCGATCGCCACCACCAGGACCCCGATCATGGCGTCGACCAGCAAAAAACCCTGTTTATTTTTACGGAACTGTTGGATACCCTTCATAGTTACAGCCGTCCTTTACGCATAAATTTCCATATTTATTATACCACATATTTACTATGCTTTATAAATAATAACTGTCGTATATTTCGAAAATACTTACAAAATATGTATAAAAAATTACCGCTCCTTATTTTAATAAGAAGCGGTAACAGGCTGACTGCTATTTCTTTTTGTCTTTATTTTTGGACGGCACGGCCGTATCGCTGGCATTGGCGACCGGCACCCACTGGCGCAGCAGCTCGGTACAGGCCGCTGCATAGCTGCCGGCACTGCCGAAACCGCCCGCATAGGCATCCTGATTATAGACCGTCAGGATCTCGATATCATCATAGTAGATCGTGGCGCTGCCGCCATTATCATAGACAATAAAACGATATGGGTCGATATGCCCTTTATCACGCTGCCGCACGCAGTATAACCCACCCGCCAGCATATAGGCACGGTATTCGGGCCGGTCGTTGCCAATGGTCTGGGTGATATTAAAGCTCCAGTCACCTTCATGCACCTGCGCCGTCTTATCCTCGTTCAGGGTGATCTCAGGCTGGATCTTCAGCGCCTTGATCTGTTTCATAACGCGCTTCAGCCGTTCTTCCGGCTCAGGATGGCTGGAAAAAATACCGTAACCGGGATTGCCCTGTTCCTTAGCCAGATCTTCCAGCTTGTTGATCGTCAGCACTACGCTATAGGGATTATAGCCAGCAGCAACGCACAGCTCAAAGCCGCCCTTATCGGCGCCGCGTTCATCAGTACGGCTGTACCCGGCTGACAGGGCCTGCGTAGCCAGTCCGGCCAGACCCAGATCGCCTTTGGTGACGATGGCAAAGGCCAGCGTCGTCAAAAGCTGCTTTTCTATCTGATGCACGGTGTGTTTCTTCACCACGTGTGTGATCTCGTGCCCTAAAACGCCGGCCAGCTCCGCATCGGAAGGCATATAATCGATCAAGCCCTTAAAAACGTACACAAAACCACCGGGACAGGCCATGGCATTGACCTCGTCACTATTCAGCACTTTAAAGCTGTAATCCAGATCCTGACGTTCGCTGACCTTGACCAGGCTCTGACCGATCCGGTTGACGCGTTCCTGCATGGCATAATCCTGCACGACGCCGTATTTGGCTTCCAGCTGCATCGCCGTTTCACGGCCCATTTCGATTTCCTGCTGCTTGCTGATCAGCCCTGCTTCTGCCGGCGGCGTGACGCCGAGGCTGCAGCAGAATACAAAGACCACTGCTAAAATAAACCGTTTCATCTTTTCACATCCCTCGTTTTAACGTAAACGTCAAATCGCGCCTGTCTCCTGCAGCCGCATGATCTCTGCCTCTGAATAACCCAGCTCTGCCAGGACTTCAGCCGTGTGCTCGCCCAACAGCGGCGCCCGTCGCTCGATGCTGCCCGGCATCTCGGACAGCCGGATCGCCGGCTGGACATACTGCAGCGTGCCGATATCCTCCTGCCTTTGCGTCAGCATAGCCGATTGCTGTGTCAGCTCACTGCTTAAAGCTTCTTCCAGCGAACAGACCGGCGTGACACAGAATTCCTCAGCGCCGATCAACGCCAGCCAGTCGGCCTGCGTTTTGGTTTGGAACACTGCTGCCAGCCGCTCCTGCAGTTCACCGCCATGCTCAAAATCATACTGCCGCGCGATCAGGTCTTCGCAGCCCAGAAGCCCGCACAGCCGCCGCCAAAATTTAGGCTCGATCGTGCCTACGCTCAGGTAACGTCCATCCTGCGTCCGGTAAATATTGTAATAATGCGCCGTACGCCCGAAGGGCTGACAGCCGGTAGCCTTACAGCCCCACAAACTGCTGATGCCCGTCGTCTGCAGGCTTAAAGACGTGTTGTACAAATTGATGTCGACAGCCTGCCCGGTGCCTGTCCGTTCACGTGCCAGCAGCGCCAGCAGAATACCGCTGACGGCGTTCAGGCTGCTGCCTAAAGCCGACACCTGCACCTCGGATACACAGGCACTGCCGACATCGTCCAGCGAATTCAGCCCCGCCAGTCCGATCACGTTCAGGTCGTGGGCCGGCTTATGGCGGTACGCGCCGTTTTGCCCAAAGCCGGTGATCGAACAATAGACCAGCCGCGGATTGATCGCTTTGACCGCCGCACAGTCCAAACCATAACGCTCCAGATATCCCGGCCGAAAACCTTCCAGAAAGACGTCCGCTTCCGCCAGCAGCTGCTGCAGTAGCTTGCGCCCGCCCTCGGTCCTGATATCGGCAGTAATGCCGCGTTTATTACGGTTGAGCGCCAAATGCCAATAGCTCATCCCCGGCAGAGCTGCCGGAAAAAAGCCGCGGGTTGCGTCGCCTGCCGGTGTCTCCACCTTGATCACATCAGCGCCGAAATCGCCCAGCACCATGCCGCAGTACTGTCCCGGCAACCATTTGGAAAAATCTATCACCCTGATACCGGCCAAAGCCTTCATACTTCTGACCTCCAATATTTTTACTGTAAGCTATGCCCTTAAATATACTTTATAATATTCTACATTTTTTACTGTTTCCCTTTAATTTATTCGCTGTGAAATGCTATAATAAGATACAGAAGTTATCTAAAGAGGAGTCTGTTGCATGAAGATCCACAAGCTTACTTTAGCGGCGCTGCTGGTGGCCATCGGCACTCTCAGTGCGCACCTTATTTATATACCAGCCGGCGTTTCCAAATGCTTTCCCGTACAGCACGCCATCAACGTGCTGGGCGCGGTGATTTTAGGCCCCGGCTATGCGACGGCAGTGGCCTTCGTCATTTCCTGCCTGCGTAATATGTTTGGCACCGGCTCGCTGCTGGCCTTTCCCGGCAGTATGATCGGCGCCTGTCTGGCCGGACTCTGCTACAGCAGGTTCGGCACCGTCAAAGCGGCTATGGCCGGCGAGATCTTTGGTACCGGTATTTTAGGCGGTCTGGCCGCCTGGGTCTTTGCCCGCTTCTTTCTGGGCAGTGCGGCCGTTGCCTGGTTCTTTATCCCGCCGTTTCTTATCAGCACTGTCGGCGGCAGCATCATCGCCGGGCTGATCCTCAAAAGCGGCATCCTGACCTACGCTCTGCCGCAGCATTTTACCAACAAAGGAAATAAATCAAATCTATGACTATCGATACCATGCTTTCACAAGTTTTATATTGCCTGAGCGGCTTCTTTTTTGGTATTTTCGCCTCCCGCTACAGCGTTATCAGCTGGCGTACACTGGCCAGCCGGCCGCCGCTGCTGCAATGCGTGCCGTATGTGCTGTTTATCCTGGCGGCGTTTACGCTGTTTCCCTTCTGGCTGATTACCCGTACTGAAGCCGGCGGTTTTATTTATTATGCGACGCTACTGTTCTTTTTTACAAAGGGCTACCGCGCTGATAAGAAAGGATGAGCCCTGTCATGAGCGAAGATAAAGCTAACAATACTGTGACCTGCGACGCCTGCGGGCACAGCGCCAAGATCCACCCCCAGCTGGCCGATAAATATGTGCAGCCGATGTCAGAGATCTTTAAGGTTTTAGGCGACCCGACCCGTATCAGGATTTTAGAGCTGCTCTCCCATGAAGATATGTGTGTCAGCAATATTGCCGAAATGCTGGATATGACCCATTCGGCTATCTCCCATCAGCTGCGGCTGCTGCGCCATGCCCAGCTGGTCAAGTTTGCCAAAGCCGGCAAAGAAGTCATTTATTCACTGGACGACGAACACGTGCTGACCCTGTTCGCCCAGGCGCTGGATCACGTCAAACACAAGCTTTGAGCCTTTCATACACAAAAACGGAACCTGCTGTGCAGGCTCCGTTTTTTTATTTTTATCTTATATCTGCAAAAAATAACGATAAACAGCATCGCTGTCCGCCAGTTCCGGGTGAAAGCTGGTCGCTAAAAGCTTCCCTTCCCGCGCGGCGATGATCCTCCCTGCGTGCTCCGCTAAAATTTCTGCCCGCGTCCCAACGCTTTCGATCCACGGCGCCCTGATGAATACCAGCGGCAGCTCCTCCGCCCCAAAAACAGGCAGCGTCTGCCGGCAGCTGAAACTGTCCAACTGTCCGCCATAGGCATTACGGCGCACCGTGATATCCATCACGCCCAGATGCGGCTGTCCGCCGACAATATTTTTCGCCAGCAGGATCAGTCCGGCACAGGTGCCCCAGACAGGCAGCCCCTCTGCCGCTTTCTGCTGCAGCCGCTCAAACAGTCCCGTACTGTGCAAAAGTTTACTGATCGCTGTGCTTTCGCCGCCGGGCAGGATCAGCCGGTCTACCTGCTCCAGATCGGACGCCGTTTTGACAGACACCGGCAGCACGTCAGACAGCTGCGCCAGCCGGGCCAGATGCTCGGCAAAAGAACCCTGCAGCGCCAATACCCCCACACGCTCCATCACCAGCCACGTTCCGCAAAAGTTTGTCCCGCCAGCAGCGTTTTGATATCGATACCGCTCATGGCCTCGCCCAGATCTTCCGAAACCTCAGCAACGACCTTGGGATCATTATAATAACTTGTCGCCAGCACGATCGCTTTAGCACGTCGTGCCGGCTCACCGCTGCGGAAAATACCGGACCCGACAAAAACGCCTTCGCTGCCCAGTTTCATCATCAGCGCCGCATCCGCCGGTGTCGCGATCCCACCAGCGGCAAAATTGACTACCGGCAATCTGCCGCTTGCAGCGACTTCCGCTACCAGCTCATAGGGAGCCCCATGCTCTTTGGCAAAGCTCATCCATTCTTCCTGGGGCAGATTCTGCAGCAGCCTTATCTGCCCCATCATCGTCCGCATATGCCGTACAGCCTCCACCACATTGCCCGTACCTGCTTCGCCCTTAGTACGGATCATGGCCGCACCCTCACCGATGCGGCGCAGCGCTTCACCCAGATCACGGGCCCCGCAGACAAAGGGGATCTTAAAAGCATGCTTATCCAGATGATATCGATCATCGGCCGGCGTCAGGACTTCACTTTCATCGATATAATCGATGCCCAACGTCTCCAATATCTCCGCTTCCACGATATGTCCAATCCTGACCTTAGCCATCACCGGAATCGACACGGCGCTTTTGATCTCCTTGATCAGCTTTGGGTCGCTCATGCGGGCCACGCCGCCGTCCCTGCGGATATCGAACGGCACCCGTTCCAGCGCCATCACGGCTACCGCGCCGGCAGCTTCAGCGATCTCAGCCTCCTGAGCATTGGTAACATCCATAATAACACCGCCTTTAAGCATCTGCGCCAGATTACGATTTAAAAGTTGTCTATCTGTCATCTTTATTCCTCCAAAAAAGTTACTTTCGTTAACGACAGTTTTTATGATACAATAACTCTGTACAGTAATAAAGAGCCAGAAATTATTTTTTCAAAGGGGACAGTTCGATGCTTTTAACTAATCTTAAACTTGACCAGCAGGCAGCAGCGCCTTTATATACCCAGATCACCGACGCTATCAAAAAATTGCTTTACAATGAACAGCTAGCGGCCGGCGATAAACTTCCGTCCGTGCGTAAGCTGGCGGCAGCGCTGCAGGTGAGCCGGACGACTGTCGAAAGCGCCTACAACCAGTTGGTAGCCGACGGTTATCTGCAAAACGAACCCAAGCGCGGTTATTTTGCGGCGGCACTGGCCGGACTGCGCAAACGCAGCGACGCGCCTGTGACCCAAAGTATTGAGCCGCCTGCAGTACGTTATAACTTCGCCAATAATTATATCGACCCGGCCTCTTTTCCCACAAAGCTGTGGCGGCGCTATCTGAACCGGGCTTTAAAAAATAAAGACCTGCTGTCCGGTTACGGCGAGCCGCAGGGTGAAACAGCCCTGCGCCGCACGCTGGCCAAATACAGTTCTGCCGCCCGTGGCGTCATCTGCACTCCCGAACAGATCGTTATCGGCGCCGGTGTGCAAAGCCTGCTGCAGATCCTTATCGACATCCTGCAGCCCGAAATTACCGGTATCGCTCTGGAAGCACCCGGCTTCGCCCAGGCCGAACGGCTTTTTGCTTCGCATGGCTGGCAGGTCAGTCATTTCAGCACCGAGCAGCTGGAAGCGACCCTGCCACGTCTGCTTTACGTCAGCCCTTCCAATCCCTATAAAGGCCGCTCCATATCGCCGCAGCAGCGTCTGGCCCTGCTGCGCTGGGCAACACGGCAGCAGGCTTATCTGCTGGAGGACGACTACAACGGCGAATTCCGTTATTTCAGCCGGCCCGTCTCCTCGCTGCAGGGCATGAGCGACGGCAGCACCGTTATCTATCTGGGGTCTTTTTCACGGCTGCTGCTGCCTTCCCTGCGCATCTCGTATATGGTATTGCCGCCGCTGCTGCTGGAACGTTACCGCCAGCTGGGACACCTTTACAACCAGACCTCGTCCACCATCGAACAGCTGGCCCTGGCTGACTTTATCGACGCTGGTGCCCTGCGCCGCCATGTCAAGCGGCTGCGCAAGCTTTACAGCAGCAAAAACATCCTGCTGCGACAGGCCCTGACTGAAATCTTCGGCAGTAAGATCATCGTGCGCGCCTATGAATCCGGGCTGCACCTGCGGCTGGCCGTAGCTACCAGCCTGACTGCCGCCGAATTGGCCGAACTGGCGCTGCAAAACAGCGTCCGTATCCTGCCCGTTTACGACATCAATGGTACCTTACCTGAGATCCTGCTCTCCTTTGCGGGAATCCAGGAAAATGACATCCGCCCGGCGCTGCTGCGCTTAAAGCAGGCCTGGTTTTAAGAAACGTCTTTGGCTCTTGACAGCACGAGCCGTCGATGCTATGCTAAAAACAGCGTGAAGCCGCAAGGCGTCACAAAGGGGTACACCACCACGGGTGTAGCTTTTTGTGACGCCTTTTTTATTTTTCTTTTACGAAGGAGGTCACCCTTATGCAAATCAACGGTCAAAACGTCAGCGCCGCTGCCGGGATCACGCTGGCTCAATTACTGGCGCAGCAGGGCTTCGACGCAGCCCGCGTCGCCGTCGAACTGAACGGCAGGATCATCGGCCGCAGCGATTTTGACGCAGTGCGGCTGGCAGACGGCGACACTGTCGAGGTAGTCCAGTTTGTCGGCGGAGGTTGAAACAATGATGGAAACGATCACCCAACAGCAGCTTGAAGCCGCTCTCATCGCAAGGCACGGCAGAAAACGCTGGCAGCGCCTGCAGTCTGCCTGTGTCGGTATCGCCGGGCTGGGCGGGCTCGGTTCTAATATCGCTGTCCAGCTGACGCGGCTGGGCATCGGCCGCCTGATCCTTGCCGACTATGACCGGGTCGAGCTCAGTAATCTCAACCGGCAAAACTATCGTCTCTGCGACGTCGGCAAACCAAAAACAGACGCCCTGACGGAACAGATGCAGCAGATCAATCCCTATCTGTACTGTGAACCGCAGCTTGTACGGCTCACGCCGCAGAATATCCCAACAGTTTTTGCCGGCTGCCAGATCATCTGCGAAGCCTTTGACGACCCGGAGCAGAAAGCCATGCTGACAGAAACAGTCCTGCAGCAGCTGCCGCAGGCCACCCTCATCGCCTGCTCGGGTATGGCGGGCGCCGGCAGTGCCAATACTATTACCACCAGCCGCAGACTGAACCGCTTGTACCTGTGCGGCGACGGCACTGCCGATATCGCCACAGACGGCAGCCTGCTTGCGCCGCGGGTCAGCGTCTGCGCCGCCCACGCTGCGACTATGGTCATGCGTCTGGCGCTGGGACTCACTACACCTTAAACAAAAGGAGAAGATTTTACGATGCACGAAGATAAACTGATTTTAGGCGGGCACACCTTTACGTCCCGCTTCATTCTGGGCAGCGGCAAATACTCGCTGCCGCTGATCAGGGCTGCCGCCGAACAGGCCGGGGCGCAGATCATCACCCTGGCGCTGCGGCGCGCCCAATCACAGCAGGACAATATCCTTGATTTTATCCCTGAAGGGATCACCCTGCTGCCCAATACCTCCGGCGCCCGTAACGCCGATGAAGCAATACGTATCGCCCGGCTGGCCCGCGCCTGCGGCTGCGGCGATTTTATCAAGCTGGAAATCATCCGCGATTCCAAATATCTGCTGCCGGATAATCAGGAGACGATCCGGGCCACGGACATTTTAGCCAAAGAAGGTTTTATCGTGATGCCCTATATGTATCCTGACCTGAACACAGCCCGTGACCTGCGTGACGCAGGCGCAGCCTCGATCATGCCACTGGGCGCGCCTATAGGCTCCAACAAAGGCCTGGCGACCAGGGATTTTATCAAAATCATCATCGATGAGATCGACCTGCCTGTGATCGTCGATGCCGGCATCGGCCGTCCTTCTCAGGCCTGCGAAGCCATGGAAATGGGCGCGGCGGCCGTCATGGCCAATACCGCTATCGCCACGGCCGGCAATATCCCCCTGATGGCGACGGCCTTCCGGCAGGCCATTGAAGCAGGGCGCGCCGCTTATTTAGCAGGACTGGGCCGGGTCTTAGAGCAGGGCGCAGCGGCTTCATCACCGCTGACAGACTTTCTGGAAGACAGGTGAACAGCAGATGAAAATAGATCAGCATACCGATCCCATGACTTATCAGCCGGACATGGAAATAATCGCCTCAGACATTATGCAGCAGGTACTGGCCGCCTGCAATGCTTACGATGAAAACGCCTACACAACGGCAGACGTCAAACAGGCTTTGCTGCAGGAGCACCTGACGCCGAAGGGCTTCGCCGCACTGCTCTCGCCGGCAGCCGCACCCTTGCTGGAACAGCTGGCCCACAGGGCACAGGCAGAAACACGCAGGCACTTCGGCAACGCCGTCAATCTTTTTACCCCGCTTTATATCGCCAACTACTGCGAAAACTACTGCATCTACTGCGGCTTCAACTGCCGCAACAAGATCAAACGGGCCCGGCTCACTGCCGCCGAGATCGAACAGGAAATGCAGGCTATTGCCGCCCAGGGTCTGGAGGAAATACTGCTGCTGACCGGCGAAAGCCCGGCCATGAGCGACGTGCGCTATATCGGCGACGCCTGCCGTCTGGCCCGCAAATATTTCCGCGTCGTCGGGCTGGAGGTCTACCCTATGGACAGCGCCGATTATGCCTACCTGCACCAGTGCGGCGCTGATTTCGTCACCGTTTTTCAGGAGACCTATGACCCGGACAAATACGGTCAGCTGCATCTGGGCGGGCGCAAACGCATCTTTCCCTACCGCTTCAACGCCCAGGAACGGGCTTTGCGTGGTGGTATGCGCGGCGTAGGCTTTGCCGCCTTACTGGGACTGGACGACTTTCGACGTGATGCTTTAGCCACCGGCCTGCACGCCTATCTGCTCCAGCGTAAATATCCGCAGGCCGAGATCGCTTTTTCCTGTCCGCGGCTGCGCCCCATCATCAACAACGATCAAATAAATCCCAAAGACGTGCACGAACGGCAGCTGCTGCAGATCATCTGCGCCTACCGCATCTTTCTGCCCTTTGCCTCCCTCACTATTTCCTCACGTGAAAGCGCCCGTTTCCGTGACAACGTGGTAGGTCTGGCGGCTACTAAGATCTCAGCCGGCGTCGACGTGGGTATCGGCGGCCACAACAAAGAAAGCAAGGGTGACGAACAATTTCTTATCGATGACGGCCGTACCGTCAGGGAAATCTGCACTATGCTGACCAGCCGCGGCCTGCAGCCTGTCGCCAGTGAGTATATCTATGTTTAAACTGCTCGCCGTCACCGACCCTGCTTCCTGCCGCGAAGTTTTTGCAGACCGCCTGCGGCGTTTGGCGGCCTCTGGTATCGACGCCCTCATTTTACGTGCTAAAGAACTGCCGCCGCAGGATTACCTTACTCTGGCCGCACAGGCGCAGCTGATCTGCCAGGCAAACGGGCTGCCGCTGATCCTGCACACCTGTTTTGACGCCTGCCAGGCTGCGGGCAGCTTCAGCCTGCATGTAAGCTACCCACAGTTTGTGCAGCAGCCGCAGCTGCGCACACAGGTGCAGCGCCTCGGCGTTTCGGTACACACACTTACCGAAGCCAGACAGGCCGACGCCCTGGGTGCCGACTATCTGATTGCGGGGCATATCTTTGCCACAGCCTGCAAACAGGACCTGCCCGGACGCGGTATCGGCTTTTTAAAGGATGTCTGCGATGCCACACCGCTGCCAGTCTATGCCATCGGCGGCATCACGCCTGCCAATATCGGCCGCATCAAAAAAGCAGGCGCCGCCGGCGCCTGCCTGATGAGCAGCCTGATGACCTGTCCCGAACCGGCGCTGCTGGTACGGGAACTGCGTCAGGGCCCAATTCAAAAAAACTAAAAGCCATTGTAAAATTTTACTGCGCTGCAATAAAATACCACCTTCACCAGCTTATATATCAACTAATTCGGGATAAATACCTTGAGCAAGTTTTTTTATACCGGCTTTAGTTTTGATTGCGCTGTTATATGTATAATTAAGGGCAATACCGTGAACACTGTTATTTCTGACAGCATTCAAGCTCTGTAGTGCCGGAATATTTCTAAAATCTGCTGCCGCTACTGCCGGATCTCCCCCACTTTTAACTACAAATATTACATCCGGATCTTCCTTCAGCAAATATTCCAGACCGATCGTTCCAAAAGGACTGACGGGAACATATGCGCCCAGTCTGGTACAAATATCACCGGCTAATTTAGAATCATCATATGCTACCAGATTTTTTCCCAACTGTTCAACGATCATGACCTTCGGCTTTCTACACCCTCTAATTCTACTTTGAACATTCTCAACTGTTTCCTGCATTTCTGCTATAATTTTTCCGGCCTGCTCTTCTTTATTAAAAATCATTCCCAGCCCTTCAATGAACTTATATTCCAACTCCAAACTCTCGCGATGATTGCGTAAGGCCGGAGCATTGGCATTCTCAGGTAAAAAAGTATGGATATTTCTCTGATTCCAAAACTCTGTGCTTTTCAGACCTTTATTAGTGAATAAGGATTGCCCCGAAATTATCAAATCAGGTGCCAGGGCTAGAACCGTTTCCGTATTTAAAATTATACCGCTTTCAAAACGTATTTTATTATATCGCTCTGCATACTCCGGTTCAGGTACATAATAAGGATTGCCATATTTTACAGAACAAATTATTTTATCTTCTACGCCTAATGCCACCAGCGTTTCATTGATATTTTCACCAACGGCGACTACTCTTTGCGGTACGTGGTCGTAAAAGCTGATCTTCTCCCCAATAATACTATAATTTTTTACTTCTACATTCCTGATCATACGCCTGGGGTATGCTTCCTGCACTGCAATTCCAGCAGGTTGGGCTACAAAGCTGCTTTCACGCTTGATCAACATGGTTATCACTATCAAAAGTACGATCGCCACAATAACTGTTATTATTTTTCTGTTCATTTTTCAACTGCTTTCTGCCGTAAATTCAGGCAAATACCGGACAAAACACCCGCAGTCAGCTTCCCCACTCAGTAACTGTGTGTGCCCCAGACGACCTTGATATTATTTTGTTCAAAAAAATCAAGCATTGCTAAAATATATTTGCATTTGCGCTTGTCTGCTGTTCTGGTTTGACAGCAAATTCCTATATGAACAGCATCCGGCCGGATCCTCAAAATACGCTCTAATTTTTCATTCAATCCTGTTTCACTGCTGAATTTTATATTCTCACAACCATTACATGACATAAAAGCCGCCAGCTCGATCTCCTGGTCAGCATAGCGTGAAAAATACGCACTTTTGTTATTAAAGGCCTTTAAACAGGACGCACCTGTACAATTTTCCTCAGCTTTCAAACAACGCAAAACAACTATTTTTTCCATTATTCTTTTCTCCAGTGCTGTGGCAGGTATATTATGTTTATTCTGCCGTTTCCAGCAATATCCACTTTGGTTTTTACGCCATATAATTCATAAATGAATTCCTCAGTAAGTAACTGCTCCGGCGCAGCGCAGCCAACGATCATTCCATCTTTAACCGCAATCAGTCTGTCACAATACATGGCAGCAATGTTCAAATCATGTACCGCAGCCACTACCGTTAAATCCAAACTTTTTACTATATCCATTATCTGCAGCTGATACTTGATATCCAGATGGTTAGTCGGTTCATCCAGCACCATACATTCCGTTTGCTGTGTCAGCGCCCGCGCTAAGATCACACGCTGCTGCTCACCACCAGACAAAGTAATAAAACTACGTTTTTCAAAACCGGCTAAACCAACTGTTGCCAACGCGCGTCTTGCAATAGCATAGTCTTCGGCATTATCCCTGTCTAATATCTTTTTGTGCGGCGATCTGCCCATCAGCACTACCTGCAAAACATCAAAATCAAAACTGTAAAAATTATGCTGCGCTACTACTGCCAGCTGCAGCGCCGATTCTCTGTAACTCATTTCATCTAAACTTTTACCATTTAAAAATATCTTGCCTTCAGTTGGCTTTTGCACACGATAAACACATTTTAAAAACGTACTTTTACCACTGCCGTTAGGCCCGATAATACCGACAAACTCTTTATCATGTACGTTAAAATCCATCCCTTTCAGGATTTCCTGATTGCCGATAAAAACCCTGACGGCCTTTGTTAAAATTTCCATTATCAATTACCCCCAAAGCCGTAAGTACGCTTTATCATCAAATAAACAAAGCAAGGAGCGCCGATAAGTGATATCAAAATGCCTATAGGCAGTTCTGTTCTGGGAATAATAATACGGCACAGTCCATCCGCAATAACCAAAAAAACAGCACCCACCAAAGCCGTCACCGGAATAAGCTTTTTATGATCCGTACCAATCAGCATGCGCACTACATGCGGCACTATCAGCCCTACGAAGCCTATCATACCGGCGGCATAAACTACAAATCCTACAATTAAAGAACTGATAAGTAAATATACCTGACGGTAAATATGCAGGTCTGTCCCCAAAGTGACTGCCGCCTCATCTCCCAACAACATCAAATTTAAAATGCGGCTTTGCGACCAGAAAAACAGTACTGCCAAAATCACTATGGGTACGATAACGGCAAGATTGTCCCATTTTGCGCCGGCGAAGCTGCCCATCATCCAATAGGCGATCGTCTGCATTCCTTCCTTATTGTTGGCAAAATAAACGATAAAGCTTGAAAAAGCGCTGCAAACAGCGCTAAGCGCCATACCTGCCAGTAAAAGCTTCATCGAATTACTCCTGCCGCCTAAATTCGAAATAAATAATACCGCCAGCGAAATACAAAAGGCACCGATAAAAGCAGCGATACCGACAAAATTTTCACCTAACGCAGCGCCTACACCCAGTAAAATAGCAGCTGTTGCACCCAGCGATGCCCCTGAAGATATGCCGAGAATATATGGATCAGCCAGAGGATTTTTTACTATCGCCTGCATAATAACGCCGCAGCTGGCTAAACCACAGCCAACAGCCGCCGCCAAAACCAGCCTTGGCAGGCGCAGCAGCCACACTATATCATGCGCCGCGCTTCTGCCCACAGCTTCAACAGGCAGATCGCTTTGCAGCTGATTTACTATAACGGTGTAGATCTGTGCCAGCGGCAATTTTACTGTGCCAATACTTAAAGCCCACAAGAAAGCAAGGAGCAAGATTGCGAACAGCAGCAAACAAATAAACAAGTAGCCCGTTTCACGAAAATATTTCAGCATCCTGATTGCTCCTCTGCTAATAAAAATGCGATAAAAGATACCTGCCGAAAAGCAGGTATCTTTTATCTGGAAAAATCCTTGCGCAAGCAAACAGCTTACAATTCAAATTCTGCCGAAACCATAAAGGTTCTGGGGCCGCCAAGATGCAAAACATTGCCGCTCGCACTCCAATAATTTTTGTCGAATACATTGTAGCACATTGCGTTCAAGGTTACAGGCGTACTGTTCATTTTAGTTTTATATTTTACACCTACATCCATAGTGAAGTAACTGGGAACTTCATATTTTTCATTCAAAACATAGGAAGAACCTACATAGTTACCACGCAGCAAAGCAGAGAAAGCATCGCTGGCTTTATATTCCACGCCCAAACTGGCCGTCCAGTCAGGAACACCATTAGGACGTTTGCCATTCGTTGCAGCACTGCTAGTCTTTTGCTCAGTATCAAGATGCATAAAACCGCCAATCAAATTCCATTTTTCTGCTATAGTACCGGTTGCAGTATACTCAAGACCTTTATGTCTGCGTTCACCGTCCTGCCCTCTTGTATAACTTCCATCTGAATTCAGAATATCAATACCATTAGCTTTTTTTATATCAAAATAACTCAATTTATGTAAAAAGTCCCCTGTTTTTACTTTGACACCAAATTCCGTTTGTTTGGTTTTATATGGATCCAACGTTTCACCTTTATTAGTGTAATTAAGGCTACTTGTAGTGCTAACAATCTCGCCTTCAACAAATTCCTCAGTATGATTTGCATAGACTGTAAACCGAGGCGTGAAAGCGTAACTGATTCCATAGGAAGGAGAAATGTCATAATAATGCCCGGTATTTTTATTATGTGAACCGTCTGCTTTATAACTGTCCCGTTTAATAGATTTACCGTTCAGCCCTACGAGAATATTCAACTTCTCATCACCTGTACTGATGATATCCATAACAGACCAGCCACTGGTCCTATTTCTGGTAGTATAACGGGCATCAGACTGCCCAAAAGAAGGCGGTGCCCAATTTCCCGGATCACCGACATAAATATTACCAGTCCAGCCGCTCTCTGTTATAGAATTGCTTGGCCCACCATAATAATGCCACTGCCTGTCTACACCAAAGGTATAATTATGTTTTAAGTCTCCGGTTTTAAAATCACCGCGCAGACCTATCTGAGCATAATCTCTTTTCTCAATCAAAGAATAGTTATCAGCCGTAGCCGTAAAGTCACCGGCTTCATTGATCAAAGTTTTACTGAAACCAGTATAATAATACCAGTCCTGTTTAAAATGTCCGGCGTTCAAGAAAGCGCTTAAATGATCGTTGATTTTTTGTTCATGGTTTAAGGTCGCGACAAAATTAGTATTCTTATCACGACGCCATTTAGGATTAAAGTTGATATCACCATCCGGAGCAGTTGGCAATGCTGAACCAATATAATTACCGGATACTGTTAACCCATACGGTCTGCCCTGACTGTCAGTATAGGTATAACCAACCATCAAATTAGTTTTACTGTCGTCAGTTTTCTGATCCAGATTGATATAAATATTTCTCTGTTCCAAGTCCCAGTTTTTTATAGAGCGCTCGCCGTTAACATTACTGGCATTGATACGGATGCCATAACGATTACCCTCGCCAAAACGGCGGCCAATATCAACCGTTTCTTCAAAAGCTCCTTTGGAATGCCATTTCAAGCCTATACTACTGTTAGGATCATCTAAAGCCTGTTTACTGTTGATATTTATCGTTCCGCCATCCGCAGTATAGTTAGATGAACCCCTGATACCCGTAGCTGGTCCTTCGATAACGTCGATCGAATCGATATAGTTACTGGATTGACGTGTCATGGCCTGCATACCTGGAATACCGTTGACCATAAAACCCCTGCCAGTTTCAGAAAAACCCCTGATATTGACACAGTCAACAGCGGCATCATAAGTTTTTTGCACAGACGGTACAAGACTAAGCATTTTACTCAGTCCCTCCGTAGATGACATAAAATCTTCAACAGCCTTTTCAGAAATAGTAGTAACACTGATAGGTGAATTCATCGCATCCTGCTCGCCTAAAATACCGATATTACTGGTAGCGCGTACATATTCACCTGCAATATAACGTTTACCATTAACTACGATCTCAGCTAAATGAAAGTTTCGTAAATCAGACTCGGCATCCCCTTTAGTCTCTTGGGGGGGGGCAGATGCGTTAACATTTTCTACAAATCCCACACTGGTGACAGCCAGACATATCGCCGCAGCTACCACCGTCTTTTTGCTCTTTACCATCATAAACCACTCCTAAAAAATTTATTCTTCAATTTTTCCTGGTCAAGCTGTCCTTGTTTCGCTCACCAGTAAAAACTAAAAGCTCTATAATAAATAAAAAAGCTTTTTCTGCACATAACGACAGAAAAAGCTTAGCTTCTTTCTATTTCGCCTGTCTGTCATTCGCAGAAATTCCCCAGCGTCAAAATCAGGCAGTTCTTCTGGCTCTGCTTCATTGCTCATCTAACCTTCCCAGTTTCCCAGTGGTATTTTTAGATTTGCTCTGCATTACAGCTGCGGGACAGCACAGGACTTAAACCTGTTTCTCTATTAAGTATCATTACACCCGATTTTATTGTATTTAATTTTTAAGTCACCCTGTATTATTCTATATTCTATAGAATAATACAGGGTGACTTATTTTGTCAATAACTACTTGATATTATGTTATAAAAAAGTTAGCGGCAAATTTTTGCTGCTAACTTTTACACATCACTTGATCTGTTTAAAGATCATTCATTTTCTATTATTTTTTTCGAATTTTCTAAAAGCTTTAACATTGCCTGCTCAGCGTCAGCTGGTGCTTTTGCTTTAATTGCTGTTAAAATATTCTGGTGTCCTTTAATGATTTCTTCCCGTCCCTGTGGACTTCCGTCAGCATGTCTCATCCGCGAAGACGTAACGATCAGCTTCATGATCCGCATAAACATCTCATTTTTTGTCTGCTGCCAAATAGTATAATGAAACTGCAGATTAAGTGAATGAAATTCAAAAAAATTATCCGCAGTTTTTTCTTTCTCAATAATATTCGCTAACTGCTCTGCAAAATCATCGTCATAATGCTCCACTGCTGATCTCATTTCCAGCTCTGCAAGCGCCACCAGGCATTGATAGACACCATTACGCTCTTGTTCATCTATTCTTCTTACTATTACCCCATGATAGGGTTCTATTTCTACAAATCCGTCCGCTGCTAATTTTTTAAAGGCTTCGCGCACAGGGGTCGCACTTATACCCAATTCTTTTGCGATATGCTGTTCCTTTAATCTGGTCCCTGGCGGTAATTTCTGACTTACTATCAATTCAATTAAGATTTTCTGAGCTTTATCACTAAGTGTTTCTTTATCCAGATTATGTGTATTATTTATTTTCATCAATAATATTCTTCCTTTCTCGGTAAAATATTAGCACAATCAATCAATTTTGTCACTCAACTTTTCTGAAGAAAACACGCGACAAAAAAGCCCGCTTCCAAAAGAAGCGGACTTTGATTGCATCGATATTATACTGTTATTTTCAAAACAAACGAGAAAAAAGACAAAAAAATGGTGATCCACCCGCGACTCGAACGCGGGACACCCTGATTAAAAGTCAGGTGCTCTACCGACTGAGCTAGTGGATCACATAGTTGCCAGAGGTTCAAGCCAACTTGACAACGATATAATTATAACTAGCTTTCACTGTTCTGTCAAGAAATAATTTAAAAAAAACTAAAAACCGTCAGATAAATATCTGACGGTTTAATTTTTTTACTTACAGTAATTCTTTCAGAACGATGGTCTGTTCACGTTCCGGCCCTACGGAAACAATGCCCAGCTCTACGCCGGCAACCTCGCTCAGTCGGTTCAGATAGGCTTTGGCCTGCTCCGGCAGTTCATCAAAGCTGCGGATAGAAGTGATATCCGTTTGCCAGCCGTCAAATTCTTCAAACACCGGCTCGACCTGAGCCAGCACGTTCAGACTGGCCGGGATCTGTTTGATTTCCTGTCCGTCGATCTTGTAGCCGACGCACATTTTGATCTTCGCCATTTTATCAAGGATATCCAAACGGGTCACAGCCAGATAATCCAGACTGTTCAGGCGGGCGGAATATTTGAGCATGAAAGCGTCCAGCCAGCCGCAGCGGCGGGGACGTCCGGTAACCGTACCATATTCATGGCCGGTCTCACGGATCCGGTGTCCCGGTCCGTCGGTATCCAGCAGCTCAGTAACAAAAGGCCCTTCGCCGACACGGGTCGTATAGGCCTTGACTACGCCGACCACATGATCAATATAACGGGGGCCGATGCCGCTGCCCGTGCTGGCATTGCCGGCAGTCGGGTTAGAGCTGGTAACATACGGATAGGTGCCGTGGTCGATATCGAGGAAGGTAGCCTGCGCGCCTTCAAACAGCACGTTTTTACCCTCGCTGAAAATTTCGTCCAGCACCACGCCGGTATCGGCGATGTAAGGGTGCAATTCTTCGGCATAGGCCAAAAATTCTTTCAGCATCGCATCATAGTCAAACGGCTCGCCGCCATAAATTTTAGTGATGATAGCATTTTTTGCTTCCAGATTGACCTTCAGCTTTTCAGCAAAGGTGTCCGGCTCCATCAGATCACAGATGCGGATACCGGTACGGGCAACCTTATCCATATAACAGGGACCGATACCGCCCTTGGTCGTACCGATCTTATTGCAGCCCAGAGCCGCTTCCTGCAGCTCATCCAGACGGGCATGATAAGGCAGCACCACATGAGCACGGTCAGAAATGACCAGATTGTCGCAGCTGATGCCTTTAGCCTTCATATCAGCAATTTCGTGCAAAACTACACCGGGGTTGATAACGACGCCGTTACCCAGCACATTCGTCTTGTTGCTGTACAAAACACCGGAGGGAAGCAGACGCAGTTTATAGGAAACGTCATTGACGACTACCGTATGACCTGCGTTAGAACCGCCGGAATAACGTACGACGGCATCGGCTTTCTGTGCCAGATAATCAACGATCTTACCTTTACCTTCATCGCCCCATTGGGCACCAATAACTACAACAGATGACATGTGAGCATCTCCTTATCTAAATCATAATCCGAAACGGGACATAATCAAATCTACATGACGCAGCATGGGTTTAGGATCAAAGCAATGTTCGATTTCTTCCTTGCTGAGATATTTCTGGATATCGGCATCCATTTCCACGTTGGTCCTGAAATCAGCGCCTTCCAGCCAGCGGGCCATAGCGTTGCGCTGTACCCATTTATAAGCGTCCTCACGCAGCACGCCTTTGCTGACCAGGGCGATCAGCAGGTTCTGGCTGAAGATCAGACCGCCTGTTTTATTCAAATTAGCCATCATCGCATCCGGATAGACCAGCAGCTTGTCGATGATGTTAGTAAATTTACGCAGCATATGATCCAGTGCGATCGTCGCGTCCGGCAAAATCACACGTTCTACTGAAGAATGGGAAATGTCGCGTTCATGCCACAAAGCAACGTCCTCCAGAGCGGCAACGGCATAACCGCGCAGCAGGCGCGCCATACCGGAGATCTTTTCGCAGGTGATCGGATTACGTTTATGCGGCATGGCCGAAGAGCCTTTTTGTCCGGGAGCGAAGTATTCTTCCGCTTCGCGGATATCGGTCCGCTGCAGATTACGGATCTCGGTAGCCATTTTATCAAGTGAGGAACCAATGATCGCCAGAGTAGTCAGGAAATCGGCATGGCGGTCGCGCTGGATGACCTGGGTCGCCAGACGGGCTGCTTTGATGCCTAATTTTTCGCAGACATATTCTTCGATAAAGGGATCGATATTGGAATAAGTACCAACAGCGCCGGACAGCTTACCGACAGCGATGAATTCGCGCGCCTGCTTTAAACGCTCGATATTGCGTTCGGTCTCGTCCATCCACAAAGCGAATTTCAGACCAAAGGTCATCGGTTCGGCGTGGATACCATGGGTACGGCCGATCATGATCGTATGCTTGTGCTCGGCAGCGCGGCGTTTCAGCACCTCATGGAATTTTTCCAGATGGCTCATCAAAAGATCTGCCGACTGTTTCATCATCACGCCCAAAGCGGTATCCTTGACATCACTGGAAGTCAGTCCTTTATGGATATATTTGGAAGCGTCGCCCACATATTCGGCCACATTGGTCAGAAAAGCGATGATGTCATGGTTGGTGACAGCCTCGATCTCCTTGATGCGTTCGATGCGGAAGTCCGCCTTCGTCTGAATGTCCTTCAAAGCATCGTCAGGAACGATGCCCAGTTTGTTCATCGCCTCGCAGGCTAAGATCTCTACCTGCAGCATTGTTCGGAATTCATTTTCCAAAGTCCAGATATGACCCATCTCAGGATGAGTATAACGTTCGATCATTGTTTGTTTCCCCCCGTAAAATCGGTGTTTTTTTGCAATAAGAATAGGAAGAAGGCCTGCTTGCGTTCTTCCTCTCTTATAAATAAACTTTTTTATCCTCTCATATCATAACATTTTCAGCTCTTCACCGCAAGACTACTGAACATTTTTTACAAATTTATTTAAAACCTTCGGAAAAACAAAAAAACAGCGTGAAAACCTCTTACACAGGCCTTCACACTGCTCATCTGTAAAATATACAAATATCTACGACAAAAATAAAAATACCAGGCCGCATAAAATAATGACCAGACCGCTGATCCCCATCAGAAAACGGTAACCCTGAGCACCGAAAAAATCATGTACCAACGTATCAAAAGCAAACGGCCGCACCCGCCTGTGATCGAATTCACAGACCCAGCGCCAGTTAAAAAGCGCTCCGGCAAAGATCAGCAGACCGCAGCCGATGATAGTAAACTGCCAATGCCTCTGTAAAAAAGCCAGCAGCTGTTCCATCCATATTTCCACGGCTCCGCCTCCTTCTCCTCTGCGGAGATATAATTCATGTGATTCTTAGTACACTTTTGTGCCTTTTTATCATCATATTCTCCATATTTTTCAGCTTCGATTTTCTCATTTAAAATTATTAGAGCCAAAATTTGACTTAATCAATTACATTTTTCACCGTCTGATAATCCCAACAATACTGTCCATCTCTGTAAGTACACATTGCAACATGCGTTCCAACATCTTTCACCATATCTGGACATTTTGTTCTATCAACTCGTGCTGCATTATATAATACCACAATTTTTAGTCTATCACGAACCGCTTTATTGCATTCAAATTCTATGTAGCTTCGATAATCAATCGAATACCCTCTCTCACATCTATTTGTAAATCTATTGTTGCTACTACAATATTGACAACTTCCACTCCTCACTGTCTTTGTATTTGAACCAACAATTAATACAAAAGTTTTTGATGCATCTAACCTTGCACTTAATGAAGCTTTAATACTGCAATTCAGGCTACTATCCCTTGCCTGCGTCAATTCATGAGCATCTGTAAAAGATAAACTCCAATAATGACTTCTTTTCCATTTATGAAGTTGCTCAATAGCATCGTGGTCACCTGTCCAATCTCCTGCTATATAAGTCTTAGTCCTATACGTCATAGTTTTCCCTCGATTCATTCTACTATAATTTGTAATAATCTGTTCCAGCTTCCGCCATTGTGTTTACCATAAAGTCTTCCTTCTCCAACGCTGATTTCATCAATGCCTTTGTACATAGAATATGTATTGTCGCAACAGCATCTTTACTATCTCTAAATTTAAATAACAAATCCCATAAATCTGTTATTTGCTTTTTAAAGTTCCCCTTACTATCGACTATATCACTCTTTTTACTATAATCAGAATAAATCACATTTACTGGTAATCCTTTTGTGCTTATTCCATAATCCATTTCCTCTCTAATTGCTCTACTATTTTTTGTAATTGAGCTCAAAAACAAAATTATATTCTTTGAATCATCTAAACGTTTATGAAGACGTGGTTTTAATTAATTTAATTAAGTTGTTTCCCAATCACTTCCATCTCGAACATCATACGTTTTATTATGAGAATCATTTCCACATTCTAAGCATATTACAGTACACAAAATCATGTGTAGCGGATGCTCTTAAATTACTTTCACTAAATGATTCTGTCACATAAAACGCTGCATAATTTCCATTTCTGTAAGACTTAACTAACTTCCACACTTCCTCTAATTATTTAATATCTGTTATTGCAATGCTTTCCTTTCCACTATCCCTCACAACAATGTGAATATCACTGTTAATCAATTCCTTATTCATCTTGAGTAATTTAACCAAATATTCTAATATATCACGTTCTGATTTCTTTGTTTCGGATGCTCCTGCACCTATCAAAGGCATTACCACCGCATATTTCTGAGATCTGATATTGCAAAATTCCAAAAGCCTCATAAGAGCTAATACATATTCGTCATTGGTTGTATGTGCATGCAAATCCCTGTCAAATTTACTAAGTCCCAAAAAGAAATACGTACAATTTTCTGTATTCTTTACCTCCGCTACCGTTCCAACGGAATATCTACTCAAGTTTCCACTTCGCTTATCTTCTTGTCTTATTTGCTCGAACTCACTTTTCTGAACCAGCAAATTTTCTTGAATCACATTGTTAAGCGTCTGTTCCGTATATGTTCCTGATGCATACATCTTCTTCATTGTAATCCCATGTAATGTATTAGACGAAATCAAATCGTCATCAACTATTGTATCAAAACATCTATTAACTGGTATTACTATATTTCTTCTTTCCTCCGGTTTAAGAACTTCTTCTGAACTAAAAACGTCCCCATATTGCACATATACATGATAACCATTACTCGCTTCAAATAGCTCAATTCTTCGTTTCCAGGAAACGTATCCCGAGAAAAAAACACACAATATAGTCCATAGCCCCACCAAGATACCCATACTTATGAAAATACGATATTGTATTGAACTAGTTTCCGGCAATAAATCGCCTAATGAAGCAAACGTACCAATAAATCCTAAAATTGCAAATATAATACTTGTCCATTTTGAAGCAAGCTTTGCAATGTATTTTCTATTTAGCCATATCCTTTTCACAGTTTCTCCACTTTCCTGACTTGATATATTTCTACTATCTCGGTCCCATAAACCTATCCCCATTCAAATATATCATATGGTCAGACATTCCCGAATTCCACACTTCTGTTTCCCATACAGGACTATCTGCACACATACAGCCTATTCCTTACGCTTACTGAGTCCCACGAACTTGGTATATTGTTTGTGGAAGAACAGATTGACCGTATCGACAGGGCCGTTACGGTGCTTGGCGATGATCAACTCGGTGATATTTTTATTTTCCGTTTCCGGATTATAGTAATCTTCACGGTATAAAAAAGCTACGATATCCGCATCCTGCTCCAAAGAACCCGACTCACGCAGGTCGGACAGCATCGGCCGTTTGACCTGGCGCGCTTCCACGCTGCGGCTCAGCTGCGAAAGGGCAATGACCGGCACGTCAAGCTCACGGGCCAGCGCTTTCAAAGAACGCGAGATCTCTGAAACCTCCTGCTGACGGTCGCCGCTGTTGTTCTTTTTGCCGCTGCCCTGCATCAGCTGCAGGTAATCGACCACGATCAGATCAAGACCGTGTTCGGCTTTCAGCCTGCGGGCGCGCGAACGCATATCCATAGCGGTGATGCCCGCTGTATCGTCGATATAAATATTGGCGCTGGAAAGGGTATCTGCCGTGTTGATGAGCATCGCCCAGTCCTCATCGCGCAGCTCGCCAATGCGCAGGCGCTGCGAATCGATGTTGGCTTCCGCGCAGAGCATACGCTGCACCAGCTGCTCCTTGCTCATTTCCAGGCTGAAGAACGCTACCGTTTTCGGTGCGCCGCCAACCTTTTTAGCGGCACGGATCGCCACATTCTGCACCACATTGAGCGCAAAAGCTGTTTTACCCATAGAAGGACGGGCCGCCAGAATGATAAAATCACTGCCGTGCAGACCGGAGGTCAGGTTATCCAGATCCTCAAAGCCTGTCGGCAGACCGGTAAGACCATTTTTATTGCCCATCAGCGCTTCGATGCTCTTGAAAGAATCAAGCACGATCTCATTGATCGGCGTGAAATCGGCCGTTTTTTTCCGGTTGGAGATTTCCAAAATCTTACTTTCGGCACTGTCGATGATATTTTTCACATCATCACTGGCCTCATAACCCATGGAAGCGATCTGCGTCGATACGGAGACCAGCTGCCGCAGGATCGATTTTTCCTCGATGATGCTGGCATGGTACGTTACGTTGGCCGCCGTCGGCACGGCATTGGCCAGCGAGGTGATATAAGCGATGCCGCCCACATCCTCCAGCTTGCTGTCGCGCTTCAGGATCTCCGTTACCGTGATCATATCCACAGCTTCGTTTTTATTATAAAGCTCCAGCATAGCGTTGAAAATAACGCGGTGCGCCTCTCGGTAAAAATCAGTATCCCGCAGGATCTCCATGACCTTGGGGATAGCCTCTTTTTCGATCAGCATCGCGCCCAGCACTGATTGCTCGGCTTCTATATTTTGCGGTGGTACTCTGTCTTGCATAAACTTCCCTGTCTTTCGCTTATTCCGCTTCGACTACTACGGCAAAATCTGCAGCAATCTCGGGATGTAATTTAGCTACAGCCATATAATTGCCCAGACCCTTGACCGGAGTTTTCAGCTCTATTTTCCTGCGGTCGATTTCCAGGCCGGTCTGTTCGATCAGTGCTTCCGCTACGTCCTTAGACGCTACGGAGCCAAACATTTTGCCATTGTCGCCGACACGCACTTTCAAAGTGACGGTCACTTTTTCGATCTGAGCCGCCAGCACGGTGGCTTCATCTTTTTTCTGTGCAGCCCTGCGGGCAGCGTTGGCCTGATCCTGCTTGGCCTGGTTCAAATTAGCGGCGTTAGCCTCTTTAGCCAATTTGCGCGGCAGCAGATAGTTACGGCCATAACCTTCGGCGGTCTCGACGATGTCGCCTTTTTTACCTAAGCTTTTAATATCTTGCAGTAAGATCACTTTCATTGCTCTCAATCTCCTCTAACTGTTTTTTTGCCAAAGAGACGATCTGCGGCATGATATCCGCAGCCCTCTTGTTATCAAGCTGTACGCCGGCCACAGTCTGATGACCGCCGCCGCCCAGCTCTTCCATAATTATCTGCACGTTGACCGTACCGTCGCTGCGGGCGCTGATACCCAGCGAACCATCAACATATTCCACGATCACGGCACTGACATAAATGCCGCTGATAGCCACCATCGTATCGGCAGTCTGAGCCGCTATGACTGATGATTTGGCATCTTTGGGAGCGTCTTTGTAAACGGAGATGATCAGGCCCGGTTCCGGGCTCTGCGCTTCCGCGATCAGCAGCGCCCGGATCTGGAAGGTCTCCATATCGTCTTTAAACAGCTGTCTGACCACGGTCGGGTCAGCACCGCTGCGGCGCAGCAATGCTGCCGCTTCAAAGGTCCGCTCGCCGGTCTGTACGGCAAAATTTTTCGTATCGACAACGATGCCTGCATAAAGAGCCGAAGCTTCGCCTTTGGTAAATTCCAGACGGTCGTTGAAATAGCCTACCAGCTCCGTCACCAGTTCACTGGTCGACGAGGAAGATGGCTCCATATATTGCAGCACCGTTTCTTTAATAGCGTCCTCCGCCCGGCGGTGATGGTCGATAATGATCCGCTTGGGTATCGCTTCCATGACTTCTTTGCTGGCGCACAGCATCGGCCGGTGATGATCGACTAAAAACAGCAGGCTGCCCGGCGTGATATGCGCCATAGCTTCCGGCCCTTCCAGCATCAGCTCCAGATACTGCTCATCATCCTGGATCAGCTTCAGCTCGTCACGCTGCAGCATTTCCCTGATCTTATCCAGCGCGTCGGTCTCGCCGCTGACAACGATGTAAGTTTCCTTCTGCAGCGACAGGGCCATTTTAGCTACGCCGATAGCACTGCCGATCGAATCGAAATCCTCCATCATATGCCCCATCACGAAAACCTTGTCCGCCGCAAGGATCTGCTCGTGAATAGTATGCGCCACGATCCGTGCCCGCACACGGGTACTCTTGGCAGTCACGGTAGTCGTGCCGCCAAAGAACTGGGTCCCGCCGTCCACAGCTACCACTACCTGGTCGCCGCCGCGGCCCAGCGCCAGATCCAGCGCTTTACCGGCATTCTGGCTCAGTTCTTCCAGATTGTCGCCGTCACAGGCGATACCGATGCTCACCGTCGGCGTTATCTTGTTGCCGACATGGATCTCACGGACACTGTCCAGCACAGGGAATTTCTGTTCCATCAAATCACGCAGGACTGCCTGATTAAAACCGATCAGGCATAACTCTTTATTGGAACGGCTGATAAAGCCGTTTTCTTCCTCTGCCCACTTGCTCAGTACCTCGTTGACCTCGCCGCTGATATTGGCGCGGGTCGTTTCGCTCATGCCCTTCATCACGTCTTCATAATTGTCGAAGCGGACGTAAGCCAGACACAGCTTCTCATTGTCATATTTCTGGCGCAGCAGCTCAAAATCAGTCACGTCGCTCAGGTAAAGCATCAGGCCCGTACCTTTTTTCTCGCCTTTTTCCGAAGTCTGCACCCGGCAGTGCTTCAAACTATAATAGCGGTCCTCGATCTGGATCAGGCGCTCGCCGTCCTTCACGCTCAGCGTATCGAACGCATTGGCCGGCAGCGGCAAAATTTCTTCCGGGCGCTTGCCTTCCAGATTTTTAGTGCCCACATATTTACCGAACAGCTCATTTTTCCACTGCAGCTTGCCGTCTTTGGCAAAAACAGCCATCCCGATATCCAGGTTCTGAACGGCATGGTGATTAGTCCGCTCGATATTACGCACTACCGTATCCAGATAGCTGTTGAAGCGGACCTCCTTGCTGCGCAGGCTCTTTTTGTTGTAATAATACAGCAGACCGATCAGCAGCAGACATACCGGTACCCATAACGGCTCGTAACAGCCGATAATGAACGTCAAAAAAACGGTCAGTATCAAAGGTATGATATCACTGCGTGAATCCCAAATTTTGTTAAACATATACTCGCCTCATCTCTACGCACGCTTGGAAGACCTTTTTCCGCTAAGATTGCGGAAATCGAACACCAGGTCAAACGCGCCCACAAACACAATGATCTGAGAAAATATCTGTACGAAAAACAGTAATGCTACCGATACCGTCCCCCACCATTTGGGCTTGTTGTTTTTCTCCAGCCACCAATAGATCAGGGCAATGCCCTGCAGCACAAAGAACACGCTGGTGATCACCTGCAGGTTGACAGCAACATGATACATCAGGCTTTCCGGATACTGCACATAGTAAGAAACCATCAGCAGCGAAATACCGTAGGGCCACAGCAGCCAGCCCGGGACATTCCATTGCGTAAAGGGCGGGAACTCCGCAAAAGCGACGCCCAGCTTGCTCAAAATTTTCCGCGCAGCCAGATAATTGACAAAGGCAATGATCGGCGCACACAGGAAAAACGCTCCCGGCATGATCAGACGCATCATCCGCAGCATCTCGGTGTTGCTTTTGACAGCGGCATCGATCTCGGCCTGGCTCATACCCATAGACTGATAATAGCCGACGCTCTCGCGTGCGGCCTCCTCCAGCGAAGTGAACATCATATCGACCGGATGGATACCCATGATATACAGCGCGATCAACAGACTGGCGCCGATAGAAATCAGGCAGGCGGTCGAGCTGATCAGCATCAGCTTGAAAGGCTTATAGCCGCGGCGCATACATTCGCCCAAAGTCAGCCCCACTAAACCAAAAGCAGCCAGCAGCGAAAAAGCATGCAGCGGGCTGATCAGTACAGCTACGGCAATATCGGCTACTATCAGCGTCATCACGCTCCAACGCAGTCCGTTACGCATACCGCAGATAGCGATAGGCAGGGGCCATAAAAAATTGATGAAGCTGCCGATGACCGGCACATACATGCTGATAATAGCAAAAACTATGGCGATAGCGGCCAGAATGCCCGCTTCTACCATGGCAGAAGTTTTACGAATCACTTAATTTCCTCCTTCGTAGCTATACATACATATATATAGCTAGGTATGTATATTCTACACCGAAAACAGCAAAAACGCAAAAAATAAGTGACGCCGCTGTCCGGCGGCGTCACCTCATCAGACTGTTTATTTCCATTCAGTTTTGGCTTTGACCAGCACGCCTTCGCTCTGCGGCACCAGTGCTACCAGGTGCACCACGTCAAACAGCGAACGGTCCAGTACTTTTTTCTGCTGCATTTTACTTTGCTGCAGCGCAGCCGTAAAGTCGACGCTGATCTCACCCTGTTCGTATTTAGTAGTGATACTGTCAGCATCGATATCCACCCTGTCGATCAGCAGATCAACGATCGCCAAAATCAGTTTGCTGCCCATCAGCTCTACTACCAACTGAGCAAAATCATTATCCGCAACGGAAAAATCTACCAGCTTCAATCTGGTAAAAGCCGCTCCGGCATCGACGTTAAAGACCTCAACCCGCAGCAGCAGCTCTAATGTCCCATGCGTTTTATGCTTTACCACCAGCCGCAGCAAATCAGGCTCGGCATAAGCCAGCGATTGCAGTGCGAATTCGCTGCCGGTCAGACTTTTGCGCACATAAGCCACGATCTCATCATAAGGGACCACCAGCTCGCCCTGACTTAGCTGCTCCCATTTCTGCGCCGAAAACCACAGCTGCCCTTTATCTTTCAGCGGCCGCAGCTTCTCGCTGACTGTTGCAAGCTTTTCCGCCAGGACCGTTTCCGCACGGTCGGCGTGCTTTTCTATTGCAGTAAATAAATGTCCCGACTTGGCCCGCAGCGCTTCCTTCAGCTCCTGCAGGTCAAAGCGTTTGCTCTCATCGCCCAAAGGCGTATCTTTGCAGTCCATTTTCTCAAAATCTTCGCTGTGCTTCAGCCCTTCTTTACGGGCGCTTTCATAGACTTCCCTGAAAGCGGCAACATCCTCGGGCCTCCCGGCCTTGATCCAGGCATTAGCGGCCTTGCCCACCGCATAAGTCACCGATACGCCTACCGGCACCTGGATCGGCGCGATCGGGATCAGTGTCACCAATGTCTGACCAACAAAAGTCGCCCCCAGAGAAGTCAAAAGCCCTAAAACAGTACTTTCTTCGAGCTTCACACCGCGCAGCTCACCCAGACGCATGATCATGTAGACTTCGTTAGCCATCAAGGCCATCGTCCCCACCAAAGGCGCAACTACGATCACACCGGCACGGGCAGCGCCCCAGCGGCAGATCTTTTCAGCTTCCCACTCTATATCCACAGGCTGTAATTCTTTTTCTTCGGTCATTGGTATCACCTCTCTGCGATTATTACTGCTGTTATAATTCGCTTTTTCACCGACTTATCCTGCCATGTTACTAAAATATCACAAAGCAGCTGTTTCTAAATTATTTTTCTGATATTTTGCCAAAACATTATCTGATTATAATATTTTTTGATAATTAAACATATAAATTTTAATAAGTGTAATAATAAATGATCGCTCAGATTGCCGTCTGAATGTGTTTAAACGCTTTTATCCTGAAAACAACTCTGAAACAACGTATTTTTGACCGTCAGCTTATTAATTTCAACCTGTAAACCTAACAATTATCCATATTTTTCAAACAAATATACAACTTATATAATTAGATTAAATAAACTCTGACAGTTATTCGCTGCTGTCCTCAACCAGAAATTATATTTTATTTAAGAGGAGTGTTGAAAATGAAAATCCGTGTTTTAGTAGCCAAACCAGGCCTTGACGGGCATGACCGCGGCGCTAAAGTAGTGGCCCGCGCCCTGCGTGACGCCGGCTTTGAAGTTATTTACACCGGTATCCGACTGACACCGGAACAGATCGCCGAAGCTGCCTTACAGGACGACGTTAAAGTCGTAGCCCTGAGCCTGCTTTCCGGAGCCCATAACACCCTGTTCCCCAAGGTAGTGGAGCTGCTGCGGGACAAAGGACTGAATGATGTACTGGTTATCGGCGGCGGCGTGATCCCCGACACCGATATTCCCGGCTTAAAAGCCTCCGGCGTGGCTGCAGTATTCACTCCCGGAACTCCCACCGGCAGTATCGTCGATTTTATCAACGCCAATACCCACTGACAGCTGCAGCTAAAATGTCCTTTTAAACTTTTCCCGCTTCAACAACCCACTATTCAGGAGGTGTTTACTTTGTCGACCCAGTTAAAAATAGCAAAAATGCTGCAGAAAACTGCTGTAATTTTAGCGGCAGGCGGAGAAAAACGTATTGCCAAACAGCACGCAGCCGGAAAAATGACGGCGCGGGAAAGGATCGCCGCATTGCTGGATGAAAATTCCTTCGTTGAATTAGACCGTTTTGTCAGACATCGCTGTACTAATTTCGGTCAGGACAAGAAGGAACTGCCCGGCGAGGGCGTCACTACCGGTTATGGCACTATTGATAGTCGGCTGGTCTATGTTTTCGCCCAGGATTTTACGGTGGAAGGCGGCTCTTTAGGTGAAATGCACGCCGCAAAAATCGTCAAGGTGCAGCGCCTGGCTCTGAAAATGGGCGCGCCTCTGATCGGACTCAATGATTCCGGCGGGGCACGCATCCAGGAAGCTGTAGATGCCATGTCCGGTTACGGTAAGATCTTTTTCTGTAATACTGCCGCCTCCGGCGTAGTACCGCAGATCTCGGCCATTATGGGGCCTTCTGCCGGCGGTGCTGTCTACAGCCCGGCACTGACAGACTTCATTTATATGGTCAAAAACACCTCTAAAATGTTCATCACTGGCCCTGCCGTCGTTAAATCTGTGACCGGCGAAGAAGTGACCCAGGAACAATTAGGCGGCGCCATGACCCATAACAGTACCTCCGGCGTAGCACATTTTGCCGCTGAAAACGACGCCGACTGTCTCGCACAGATCCGTTATCTGCTGAGCTTCCTGCCTTCCAATAACCTGGAAGCGGCGCCCGTTGTCGATACGGGCGACGACCCACAGCGCATCGATGCCAGCCTGAATGCTCTGCTGCCTGATAATTCCAATCAGGCTTACGATATGAAAACCGTTATCACAGCAATTGTCGACAACGGCGAATTTTACGAATCCCAGCAATATTGGGCTACAAATATTATTACCTGTTTTGCCCGCATGGATGGACAGACTATTGGTATCATCGCCAACCAGCCTAAGGTCATGGCAGGCTGCCTTGATATCAATGCCTCTGATAAAGCAGCCAGGTTTATCCGTTTCTGCGACGCCTTCAATATCCCTTTGCTGAATCTGGTAGACGTTCCCGGATTCTTGCCGGGCTGTAATCAGGAATACGGCGGCATCATCCGCCACGGAGCCAAAATGCTGTATGCTTATTCCGAAGCAACTGTACCCAAGATCACAGTCATTACCCGCAAAGCCTACGGTGGTTCCTATATCGCCATGTGCTCACAGGATCTCCGGGCCGATCAGGTCATTGCCTGGCCCACTGCAGAGGTTGCGGTAATGGGCCCTGCCGGTGCAGCCAATATTATTTTCAAAAATACCCCCGATGTCAAAGCCAAAACAGAGGAATACATCGATAACTTTGCCACACCATATCAGGCAGCGATGCGAGGTATGGTCGATCTGGTCATTGAACCGCAGAACACCCGTCCCACCGTTATCAATGCTCTGCAAATGCTGCAAAGCAAACGCGAGACACGTCCTGCCAAACGTCACGGAAACATTCCCTTGTAGTCAGGCGCAGCATCCTTTGAAAATAAAAAAGCTTCGTTTTCAGCCGCAAAATAATGTCCTTTAACGGTAACTTCATCCCCCTTTAGACGGCACATTATTTCTGCGGTATTTTTTACCCGTAAATTGTCTTACTATTCTGTCTATTTTTCAGGCTCTAGCAGGACAGTTATTTTCAGGAGAAAAGGAGTTGATTATCATGACCCCCGCTGTACAATTTTTATTACTGCTTGCCGTTATTGCTTTACTTTTCATCACCGAACTGATCCCTCTTGCCGTCACCTCGATCGGCGGCGCTGTGGCCTGCGGACTGTTGGGCTTTATTACCCCCAAAGCTGTCTTTTCCGGCCTGTCCAACTCTTCCGTCCTCTTATTTGCCGGTATGTTCGTTGTCGGCGCGGCTATGTTCCATACCGGACTGGCGCAGAACATCGGCAAAAAAGTCGTTTTGATCTTCGGCACCGGCGAAAAAAGTCTGATGCTGGGCATCATGATCATTGGCGCTGTCCTGTCAGGTTTTTTGTCTAATACCGGTACCACCGCCTGCCTGATGCCCGTTGTTTTGGGCATCTGCGCCGCAGCGAAGCTGCCTGCTTCCCGGCAGCTTCTGCCGCTGGCTTTCGGTATCGCTTTCGGCGGGATCTTCACTATTATCGGCACCCCGCCGAACCTGATCGCGTCTAACGCTTTAGTAGAAGCAGGCTTCAGACCCTTCGGCTTTTTTGAATTCGCCTGGGTCGGTATCCCTATCGCCATCGCCGGCACCTTATATATGATGTTCATCGGCTATCGCCTGTTGCCCAAAGTCGAAACTAATACCGAAGTTGAGATTGAACAGGAATTTGATGTCACTACTCACGACCCCCAAAAACAAATCATTTCCGGCTTGATTCTTCTGGGCGTAGTTATCGTTATGGCCCTGAACCTGAAGTTTATCACCCTGGAAATGGCTGCTATCATCGGCGCGCTTATCTCTGTTTTGTCAGGCTGCCTGACTGAAAAGCAGGCTTATGCCAGTATCGACTGGGTTTCGATCTTCCTGTTTGCCGGCATGATCTCAGTTTCTTCCGCTATGGACAAGACCGGCGCCGGCAAGCTGCTGGCTAAGTTCTGTGTCGACCTGCTTGGCGGCACGCCTTCGCCTTTATTTGTAGCAGCACTGTTATTTTTAGTCTCCAGCTTTTTAACGCAATTTATGTCTAACACGGCTACTGCGACGTTACTTTGCCCGATCGGCGTTGCTATTGCCCAGCAGATAGGCGCTTCTCCGCACGCCGTCGTAATGTCCATCACTATCGGCATTGCCTGCGCCTATGCCACTCCTGTCGGTACGCCGCCTAACACCCTGGTTTTAGGTCCTGGCGGTTACAAATTCATGGACTATGTTAAAGTTGGCACGCCTCTGATCTTTGTCAGCTTCATTGTTTCCATGATCGTTATTCCTATCGTCTGGCCCTTCTTTAAATAGTTTTGCACAGCACCTGCCTGACAGCAGGTGCTGTTTATTTTATAGTAAAGCTTTTTTTGTCTCCCGCGTCGTGATACAATAATAAAAAAGTCTGAAAGGAGCGGTCGGTTTATGGCGCAAGCCGTCTGCGGGCGCTTTGCCCCCACACCCAGCGGCAGGATGCACCTGGGCAATGTTTTCTGCGCGCTGCTGGCCTGGCTGTCGGCCAAAAAACAGGGCGGCAGCATCACCCTGCGCATCGAAGATCTGGACAAACCCCGTTGCCCCAAAGGCAGCGCCGAACTTTTAGAGGACGATCTGCACTGGCTGGGTCTGACTTGGGATACCGGCGGCAGTAACGGCGGCAAAGACGCACCCTATTATCAGAGCCGCCGCTTTGACATCTACGAAGCTTATTTCACGCAGCTGCAAAAACAGGGTCGCACTTATCCCTGCTTCTGCAACCGGGCCGAGCTGCACGCTGCCCAGGCGCCGCATCTAAGCGACGGCCGCATACTGTACACCGGCACCTGCCGTAATTTGACACCGGAGCAGGCCGCCGCCAAAGCGCTCAGCCGCAATCCGGCACAGCGACTGCGGCTGCCTGATGCAACGGTCGGCTTCACAGACGGGCATTACGGACCTTATGCCCAAAATCTGGCCGCGGAATGCGGCGATATCATCCTGCGGCGCAGCGATGGCGTTTACGCTTATCAGCTGGCTGTAGTTGTGGACGACGCCCTGATGGGTATTACGGAAGTAGTCCGCGGCTGTGACCTGCTCAGCTCCACGCCGCAGCAGCTTTACCTGTACCAACTGCTGGGGTTCGAGCCGCCCAGCTTCATCCATGTGCCGCTGCTGACTGTTGCTGACGGCAGGCGGCTCTCCAAGCGTGACCGCGATCTGGATCTCGGCAGCCTGCGGCAGCGCTTTACCGGGCCGCAGCCGCTCCTGGGCCTGCTGGCTTTTCTGGCCGGGCTGCTGCCAGCACCGGAACCTGTCAGTGCCCAGGAACTTTTACCGCTGTTCAGCTGGGATAAAGTACCCCGCAGTAATATCATCATCAGCGACGAGCTTTTAAATCCATTTCAACTATAAAGGAGCAACGCTATGCTTTATGTAGTCCTCGCAACCTTTGCCGCCGGTATGGCGACAGAATATTTTCTGGGCAACCGCTGGATCGGCTTTTTTGCAGTCGGCGTGCCGGCCTGCCTGTATTTTTTCTATCTGGATCACCAAAAGCGTGCGGCCGCCAAAAAAGAGGAAGAAGAAAAACGCGCCAAACGCAGGGAACGCAAACAACAGCATCAATAATAAAAAGAACGCATTGCTTAATGCGTTCTTTTTATTTGTCACTGTTATTATTGAAAATCAACTGTACCGCGGCTTCCGTCGCCAGGCAGGAACCCGGCTCGCTGCTGCCATCCTCCAGTGTACCGTGGTAATCACTGCCACCGCTAAGAAACAGTCCATATTGCCCGGCTATGGCCCTGATCGCCGCCTTATCAGCCTCCGTATTCTTCCGGTGCTCCAGCTCGATCCCCTGCAAGCCCAGTTTGACCAGCTCCGGCACCAGATCAAGGTTATGCTGCTGCCCTGGATGCGCCAATACTGCCAGTCCGCCTGCTTCCGTGATCACACGCACAGCTGCGGACACATCCAGATATTCAATATCAAAATCGCAGTAACCGCCGTTCTTAAAGGTTTCCTGATAAAAACTGCCGAACATTTCTTCCACCTGCTCCGTAGCTACCAGATATTCCATGATGTGCTGCTTATAAATAACGTGCCCGGCCCGTTTCACAAAATGCTGCGGCCTGATTCGAAAGCCATGCTCCGCCAAAAGCGCTATCTGCCGCAGACTGTTGGCCTGCCTGCGTTCCAGCAGCGGCCGGCAGAAGGCGGTCACCGCTCTGGTGTCGCGCATCGCGTAACCTAAGATATGCGCTTTGCGCCGGCCCTGAAAATCATAGGCCGAGATCTCGATCCCCGGCATCACTTTCAAAGTGGTGACCGGCGGGATATCGCCGCAGCGGGGCACCCGGTCGTGGTCGGTAATGGCGATATGGGTCAGCCCCCGGCTCAATGCCTGCTGGATCAGCTCTATGACCGTGGCGCTGCCGTCAGAATATGTGGAATGTAAATGCAGATCGCCCTTCATCATTCAAAACTCCCTTCCGACATATTAAAAACCTTGTCGCAGACGCCTTCCATAAATTCCAGATCATGGAAGATGCCCAGCATACTGGTTTTTTCTTCCTTCAGCTGCTGCAGGATATCTTTGACCAGGACCTTGGTCTTATTATCCAGCGACGCCGTCGGTTCGTCCAGCAGCATCAGCCGCGGCCGCTTGACCATGGCGTGAGCCAGATTCAGGCGCAGCCTTTCGCCGCCGGAAAAGGTCTGCGGATAAATATCCCACAGCTCCTCCTGCAAACGGAAGTAGGCCAGCATTTCCCTGGCACGCCGTTCGGCCTCGCCCGCTTCGGTACCGATCTCCAGCAGCGCCGACATCACGTGTTCTTTAGCCGTCGTCCTCGGCATCACGTTGAGGAACTGGGCCACGTAACCGATCTCATAACGTCGCAGCTGCAGCATCTGCCGCTCGCTGGCATGAGCCAGGTCGATAGGGCCAAAGGCCTCGCTGTTATAGATGATCGAGCCTTCCAGCGGCAGATAGGTGCGGTTGATACATTTCAGGATACTGGATTTACCGGCGCCCGACCGGCCCACGATGCCGATAAACTCGCCCTCATGCAGCGTAAAACAGATGTCGTGACAGCTTTTGATAGTTTTGACCAGATTATGCAGATAAAAATTTTTCGTCAACCCTTCAATGGCAAGTATCTCCATAACTCCTCCTAAACCCTGTATTCCAGCTGTGAAATGACCCTGCCGTCGACCACGGCATGGGTAATGACAGGATAACCGTCCAAAATCTTGATGATCAGCAGATCCGCCTTTTTGCCAACGGCCAGCGCGCCATAATCGTCATCGATACACATCGCCCTGGCGGGATTCAGCGTCAATTTCCTGACGATCTCGGGCAGAGGCACGCCGTGCTGTTTGTGCATAATAAAAATGCTGTGCAGCATTGCCGCCGGATAATAATCGGAACAGAGGATATCGGCGCAGCCCTCCTTCACTGCTTCAGCCGCCGACAGATTGCCGGTATGGGAACCGCCCAGCAGTATATTGGGCGCACCGACGACTGTTGCCAGCCCCAGCTGCCGCGCCTGTTTGGCAACGTCGATGGTAATAGGGAATTCGCTGATCTGAACGCCCAACTCCTTATTGACCTGCAGCTTGGCAGCAGTATCGTCGTCATGCGACGCTACCGGTATCCTGTTGGCTTTAGCCAGCTCTGCCAGCTCCCGCAGCTGTTCAAAGCTCAGCATCCTTTTGTTTTTGTGCTGTTCCAGCACGCCCTCAAAGCCCAGCGTCGTTACTGTTTCACCGTGATAGGCGGTGATCGTTTTGCGGTAGGTCTCAATATCACGGTATTGCCCCTGTCCCGGCGTATGGTCCATGAACGAGATCTGGTGCACCGTTTTTTCCCGCAGCATTTTGCTGACGATGTCGAAAGCTTCCAAATTATCGATCTCGATCCGCAGATGCAGACGGTGATGGATCAGGTGATGCCGTTCGTGGATATTATTGATCAGTTCGGCCAGTTTCAGCACATTCTTTTTATAACGCAGCTCCGACGCGCCGAAATAGTCTTCCTTATATAGTGAGATCGAATGAAAGATCGTTGTGATGCCCTGATTGATGAGCTGGCGCTCCAGCTCCTTCAGACCCATTTCAAAATCCATCACGCTGGTCGGACGCGGCTGGATGACCTGCTCGATCTTATCGGAGTGGGTATCGATAAAACCGGGGCAGATATAGCGGCCATGCGCGTCGATCTTTTCATCGTACTGCCCCAGGTCGATAAGGTCTTCCGCCAGGATCTCGCTGATACGGTCATTTTCCAGCACCAGCACTTTATTTTCCAGCACCTCGTCAGGCGTGATCAGTTTACCATTATAAATAACTGTTTTCATAGTCGTCCTTTCCCGCGGCAGCGCCGCTGTTAGAGCAAAGAGTGTACCAGCTGCTGTGTGTAAGCATGCTGCGGGTCCTCTAAAATCTGGTCGGTGAGGCCGCTTTCCACTACCTGACCGTCCAGCATGACCATCGTCCGGTCCGCCAGCATCCTGATCACCGCCAAATCATGCGAAACCAGAATAATCGAGATGTTATAGCGGCTGCGGATCTTACGGATCAGATCGAGAACCTTGGCCTGCACCGAAAGATCCAGTCCTGTAGTGACCTCGTCCAAAAGCAGCAGTTCCGGGTTATTAGCCAGCGCCTTGGAGATCTGTACCCGCTGCTGCATCCCGCCCGAAAAATTTTTCGGCGGCTCGGCGCGCCGCGAAGTCAGTATCTCCACCGCTGCCAAAAGCTCTACCGTCCTGCCGTCCATAAAGGCTACGCTGCGGTTACCGGCGGCGATAATCTTTTCAGCGACATTGGCAGCCGAGGAATAATCCATGCGCAGCCCCAGCAAAGGGTTCTGATAGACCATGCCCATCAGGTGGTTTTTGATATAGCGGCGCTGCTGCGAGCTGGCGGCGAAAATATTGGCCCTGCCTTCCTGATACTGCTGCAAAAAGGCGCTGCCGCCGGTCACCTCATGGTCGAAATACAGGCTTTTCATCACGCTGGATTTGCCGGAGCCGGATTCGCCGACGATGCCCAGCACTTCCCCCGGATAAACGTCGAAGGACACGTTACGGACTGCCCAGACCGTCCCGCAATGAGGACAGCGGTTCTTTTCCAGCGGCCCTCCGCCGCGGCAGTGATCACAGCCGCCGCCATAACGCAGCAGCAGATCGCGTACCTGTAAAACGGCCTCTTCTTTGGTTATCATGCCTGACGCTCCTTTCCCCGCAGACTATCCTGCTCTTTGACATATGCACGGAATTTCTCCGCTTCCTTTTCCTGCTGCCGGGTCTCCATTTCGCAGGTCCCCGCCAGCGCCGTTATTTTATCCCGCAGCAGCGGTTGCAGGCAACAGGGCAGATGGCTGGCGTGATAACGGTGCAGCGCCACACATTCACGGCAGCGGCCGTGCCATTCGCAGCGCACATAAGGGCAGGTGCAGCGCAGAACGTCCTCCTGCTTCAGGACCGCCCGGTTTTTTAAGGTATCTTCGTAATACTGTTCCTTCGTCCGCATCAGCACTGTGCCTCCTTCGTCTGCCGCCGTTTGGCGCAGTAGCCCGTATCCGAGCACTGATAGCTGACGGCGCCGGTCTCTCTGTCGATGATCTCGTCAAAATACACATTTTCCGCACCGCATAAGCGGCAGCGGCGCCCTTCCATATGCTCAAGCTCGAACGGCACGTCGTCGAACGCCAGCGACACGACCCTGGTATGAGGCGGGATCGCATAGATCTTCTTTTCGCGTCCCGCGCCGAACAGATACAGACATTCCGCTTCATGCAGCTTGGGATTATCATATTTGGGGATCGGGCTGGGATTCATGATATATCGGTCTTCAACTGTGACCGGATATTCCGTGGCGATAGTGACCTTGCCGTACTTCATGATGCTTTCGTAAAGCTGCAGCCAGATCCCCGTATAATCAGCTTCGGCGTGCATCAGCTTCGTTGCTTCCTCGCTGGGCTCGATCACCCGCAGCGGCTCCGGCAGCGGCACCTGAAAGACCAGTAGCTGGTCATTGCGCAGCGGTTCTTCGGGAATACGGTGCCGCGTCTGGATCAGGGTCGCTTCCGTACTGTCCGTCGTCGTCGCCACGTCACTGCACAAATGAATAAATTTTTTGATGTTGACTGCGTTCACGCTGTCGTCGCTGCCCTGGTCGATCACCTTCAAAACGTCATGCGGGCCGATCAGCGATAAAGTGAGCTGAATGCCGCCAGTGCCCCAGCCACGCCCTATCGGCAGCTCACGGGAGCCGAACGGCACCTGATAGCCGGGCACCGCCACCGCTTTTAAAATACTGCGCCTGATCTCCCGCTTGGAACCTTCGTCCAGGAAAGCAAAATTATATTCAGGATTCATGCTCCGGCTCCTTTCTAGTCTTGCGCACACTGTCCAGCTTCGACTGGAAGGTGACGTAATGGGGCAGCTTCAAATGCGAAATGAAGCCGTTCATCTCCAGCGAATCACCATGCAGCAGCACAAATTCTTCATCCTGCGTCGGCGCCGGTCCCTCGCTTTCCAGTGAAGCGTCCAATACCGCCATCGAGATCGCTTTATTTTCGTTACGCCCCAGGACCGCGCCGTAGCCCACGCCCAGCTTCAGCTTTTTATCGTCGTCCTCGGGGACGAATCCTTCCACCTCGGTCAGTAAGATCTCACCGATGCATATGCTTTCTTTCTCGTCGAACAAATACGGTACTTCCAGCTCCACATAGCCGCAGCGCAGCTCGCCCACCGTTGGATGCACAGCGCCATAGCCGCGGATCGAGCTGTACGCCAGCCCGCCGATGAAACCACTGTCAGCACGGGTCAGCGTCTGCAGGCGTGCGCTTCTGTCCGCCGGGAATTCCAGAACATCTTTCGTCACATCAACAGGCTCCGCCTCATGGTCAGCATAACTGTCGATCAGTCCTTCTGCTTTCAGATATTCCGAGACCCGCGGCAGCCTGGCTGTAGGGACAGGCTGCGCCGCTTTCAGGCAGGCCTGCCGCCGGGCGCACAATTCTACCGCCGACGGCTGCTGGAATTCGATCAGCCGGTGCGTATAATCATAGGTCGCTCCCAATATCTGGCCGCCCTGAATATCCTTGAACGCTGCTGAGATCCTGCGGATCGCGCGCATCTCACTGCCGCTGGCCGGCAGGGTATAATAATTGCGGCTCAGCGTCGAACGGTAAGCGCGCAGTAAAAACACCGCTTCCTCGATGCTGCCTTCCGCCTGCTTCAGGGCCAGTGCCGCATAAACCGGCGCATATAACCCGGCCTCGCTCATTACCCTGTCCACCAACAGACCCAGCTTTTTCTCTATCGCTTCTACTTCCAGCTCTTTAAACGTACTGCCGCGCAGACAGTGCAGCAGCCTGATACTTTCTTCGATCGCTTCCTGACCGCCGGAAACTGCCACATAAGCCATCTGTTCACCTGCTTTCTATCCGTGTTTTACGTGGTATGCCCATCAGGCAGCCCCGCTGATCCAGCGCAAAAAAATCCAGTCCCAGCGGATACTCATATTCCTGCTCGTCACGTTTGCTCAAAGCAGCCTGCAACTCCGGGCACATAATGATCTCCTGCACATCTTTGATGCCCGGCCCGCTGAGCCGCTGCAGCTTGCCCACCTGCAGATCGGCAACGCATAAAATAACAGTCGCGCTTTGATGCGGATCGCGCAAAGTGCCGCACTTGGCAGCCTGCACTGCCGCCTGCCAGTCAGCGCCCTCCGTCACAAAAATATAATCGGCTTCATTCAGAGCCGCAGGCTTGGCCAGCGTCAGTTCAGTGATCTTTTCTGCCAGAACATCAGAACCGCAAACGGCAAAGCTGACCTCATTATCCACCAGCACTGCCGCTATAGTCAGCGGCATGGCAAAAGCGCCGCCCAGCTTCTGCGCCAAAGCACCCAGCTCCACTATGCGCCCCGGATTGCTCAGCGCTTCCAGCAGCAGCCGGAAAGCCGCCTGCGTATCGTAAACAAAATCAAACTCATAAGCTTTCTGCATCGCCTTTACTCCTGATCCATAGTCTGAAAATCGACTATCGTTTTAGCATACAAGCCATTTTCCAGCTCATGCTCCTGCTGCTGCCGCAAAGCCAGACGGTGCAGGACCGCCGTCAGCTCCTCCAGCTCGCTGACCTGCCTGTTGAAAGCAGCGTCGATCACCGCCATAGCGCTGACCTTGTCAAAATCATCGCCCAGCACAACGGCCGTGCCTTTAGTTCCGCCCAGCTCAACCACCGTGTCACAAACCAGCGCCTCGCCCAGATAGAACAGGCTGTTTTTTACAGGCTCGCGCAGCTTGATCATCGCCAGTGTTTTGGCAGGTTCCTTCACCACACTGACCCCGTATTTTTCCGCCAGCGGCTGAGCCAGCTCGCGCAGTATACTGCCGTCGGCCGCCGCCATGATGCGGAACAACTCTTTTTTCTTCATAGCTTCACCCTTTATCGTCAGATATAATTTTTCTTGATCGTTGTAAACGTCAGCTCGACGCAATAGGCAAACGCAAAAACCAGCAGGATCGCCAGTCCCGCGGCGCCGAACTGATAGGCCTGGATATTATTGGCGATCGCAAAACCGATGCCGCCGGCGCCTATCATACCCAGGATCGCCGATTCGGAAAAATTGATCTCAAAACGCAGGCCGGTCCAGGCCATGATCTGCGAAGCTGCTGCCGGCAGCACCGCCGACAGGAAGATATGCAGCTTACTGGCCCCTGTTGCCTCCAGCGCTTCGATCACTTCCTCCGGCACATCTTCAAAGCTTTGCGTAAACGCGCGGGCAAAAAAAGCCGTAGCATGCACGCACAGCCCGACGATGCCCGCAGCCGGCCCCAGTCCCAGGCAGACCAGCGCCAGCAGTACCCAGACCGGCGTCGGTACGGCGCGCAGGAACGTAAAGAACGCACTCAGCCCATACGTCACAACTTTATTTTTCATCAGGTTCCGTGCGCCAAAGGCAGCCAGTACCAGCCCCAGCAGCACGCTGTAGATCGTTGACAGCACAGTTATAGCCACCGTCTGCAAAAAAGCCTCCAGCGTCAGCCCGAAATCATGGAAATCCAGCAGCGCCAGCAGGCCAAAGGTCTTACCAAGCTCCGTCAGCCGGGAAATAAGCTTCAGCCAGTCCAGCTGCAAATAATATAACGCCACCACCGAAACCACCGTCACCGCCGCCAAAAACCAGCGCAGCTCCCTGTCCTGCCCGCTGCGGGCAACACGGATCCTGCCGTTGCTGAATTCAGGGGACTGAACTCCCGCTTGTGCTAAAGTCTGCTCCATTTTATGTCAACACCTTTCTCCGCAGATAATTAGTTAAAAATTCCACCATGATGACCATAGCCGCAATGACCAGAATGATCCCCGCCGCGCCGGCATAATTGAACGATTTGATATAGGAAAACAGCACCAGACCGATACCGCCGCCGCCCACCATGCCGACGATCGTCGAAGCGCGGATATTGAGCTCGATGCAGTACAGGAACCAGGCAATGAACTGGGTCAGACAGGTCGGGACGATCCCCTGGCAGACCTTCTGCCAGAAGGTGCCGCCGCAAGCCGTCAGCCCTTCCATAGCGTCACCGGATACTTCGTCGATAACTTCGATGAACGCCCTCGTCATAAAGGCAAAGGTCGAGATCAGCAAAGCGATAAAACCAACGCCGGTCCCGATACCCAGCGAAGAAAAGAGGATAAACGCCCAGACCAGTGTCGGGATATTCCGCAGGAAAGTCGCAAAGCCGCGAATAGCTTTGGCCAGCCCCGGCCACGGCGATAAAGAAGTGCTGCCGAACACCGCGAAAACAAAGGCAAAAACCGCAGCTACAAAGCTGGACGAGACCGCCAAAGCAAAAGTTACCAAAATCGATTCCACAACTACAGGCGAAGCATTGAAACGCGGCGGCAAAAAATCCTGCAGCAGGAACTTCCAGAATTCCCCCTGCTCCAACAGCACCTCCAGCGGATTAAAACGCGAAACATACGTCGCCAGGCAAAACAACACGATTACAACGACCAAAAACCAGGTATAGATCTGCTTTTCACGGGGATTCATGATACTTATTTTTTCAGGCATAATACTCCCCCTGCTTGATGATCAGATTTTCCATCGAAGTATTATAGATCTTTTCGATCACAGCGTTGTTCAGCTGCTGCGGCGGCCCGTCAAACACCATTTCGCCTTTGGCAAGCCCGATGATGCGCGTGGCATAGCGCATGGCTACGTCCAGCTGATGCAGATTGACGATACAGGCAATATTGCGGCGCTGCGTCATCTGATAGATCAGATCCATAATGATTTTCGACGCGTTAGGGTCCAGAGAAGCGATCGGCTCATCACACAGCAGCAGCTTCGGTTCCTGCATAATGGCCCGGGCAATACCCACCCGCTGCTTCTGGCCGCCGGACAGGTCGCTGGCACGGTTATATAAACGGTCGCCCATCTCGATCTCCTGCAGCAGCCCGATCGCCTTTCGCTTGTCCGCTTCCGTATAATTGCCCAGCATCCCATCCATTGCCGACATATACCCCAGCCGTCCATGCAGAACGTTCTGCATCACCGACAGCCGGTGCACCAGATTATAATGCTGAAAGATCATCCCGACCTTACGCCGCAGCAGCCGCAGCTTTTTACCAGACGCGCCGGTGACCTCCTCGCCGTCGATATACACCTGGCCGCCGCTGGGCACCACCAGCTGGTTGATCGTCCGCAGCAAAGTAGACTTGCCTGACCCGGACGGCCCGATAATGGCGACAAACTCACCCTCGCTGACCTCCAGGTTGATGTCGGTCAGAGCGCGGACCTGATTGCCGTAGACCTTTTCGATGTGCTCCATTTTTAAAACCGTGCTCATGCTTCCTCCTATAAAAAAGGCCGGTCAGCACCGGCCTCTGTCCCAACTTATTTACTGCTGCTCAGGGCTTTGTTCAGCTCGATGATACCTTTATAATCGTCAATGCTGCATTCTACGAAACGCTTGTCTTCCGCACCCATAACGCCTTTATAATAAGCAGGGTTGTCATAGCTCAGAATAAATTTCTTCACCTTTTCCTTCACGTCGGTAGGCAGATCTTTCCGCAGCGCCATTGGTTCGGAAGGGATCGGGTCGGACTCGAAAATAACTTTGACGTCGTCCTTGCTGGCACGGCCGGCATTGATCTCCGCTGCCAAAATCGCATCTGAGATCGGCGCTACCTGTACGTCGCCTTTGACTACAGCCGCCAGACCGGCCTGATGTTTACCGGAAAAGCTGACAGCCTGGAAAAATTTACCGTTGGTATGCAAGTCATCCATCGAAAGCTTTTCAGCGGGAAACGCTTTCATGATCGCCGCCGAAGGGATCAGGTTGCCGGAAGTAGAATTCGGGTCAACGAACGCCATCGTTTTGCCCTTGATATCCTGAATACCGTTGATGTCGGTATTTTTGCTGCTCGTGATCAGCACGGATTTATAAGTGGCATTCTTTTTATCCTTATTTTTAGCGATCATCCCGATCGGTTCAGCGCCGGCACGTTCATAAGCCAGGCAGAAGCTTAAGGGCCCGAAATAAGCCATATCGGCTTTGCCGGTACGCATGGCTTCGATAACGGCATTGTAATCGTTGGAAACAAGCTCGGTCACTTCCATTCCCAAAGCCTTGCTCAAATCTGCCGCCATACCCTTTCTGGCATCGGCGTTTTTGTCAGTAGACTCGTTCGGCAGATAAGTGATGACAAATTTTTTCTGCTCGGCCTTGCTGCCGCCGCAGCCCGTCAAAGACAGGCAGCTCATGACCGCCAGCATCAGCAGGGCGCAGACCTTGAATAATTTTTTTGCTTTCATTTCTTCCTCTCCTTTTTCCCACTTCTGAAATTGTGCTTACATTTGGAAACATTGTCATCATAACAAAGCTTTCTTGGCTTTGAATTAAAAGCACTTTAAGTTTTTGTAAAGAATTCCGCCTTTCTTTAAAGATTTGTTAAAGCATGACCGTTAAACTACCCAGATAGAATAAAAAAAGTCCGCAGGCTGACAACCGCAGCCTGCGGACTTGCATTGGTTCCCTATCAGATTTTTACATCGATCTGCGCCGATACGCCTACGCCCTGAACACGGTTCATCCCGCTGACAGCAACCTTATCAACGGGGATCAGCGCTTTAGCACGGAAGCTTTTGAAGAAAGACGCCTCGATCTGCAAAGCTGCCTGACACTGATCTACCTGGGCCTTCGGGCCCGATACCTGAGCCGCGCCGGCATAGCTGCCGTCACCTACGGTAATGATCGGCACCACTTTTGTAGCATAATCGCTGGAAATAGGATATTTGGCCGTCAAAGTATTGATAGCGCTGTTCAGCTGATCGGCAAACTGGCTGACCAGCAGCGAGACCGCGCCGCCTTTAACTACCGTCCCCAGGATACCGGCCTGCGCCGGAGCCGTTCCCTGTCCCAGTAAAAACCCGCAGACCAGTGCTGCGGCGATCCATTTTTTCCCTTGCATGACATTACCTCCTCTGCCTGAACCATTAAGATTTACAGTTTCAATTCGACACCGGCAGCTAAAACTCTTGCTGTTTTCCAGATAGTTCACGAAGAAATCACAAAATATTTCTATTGATAATATTTTACAGCACTTCTGCATTTTACAAACTGCCTGTTTTGCGATACGATAGACTCAAGAGGATTTTACAGCGGCAGTATTTGCCGCGGCAAAGGAGTTGTTCTTATGGATCAGTTTAAATATTACGCGCCTACCAGAATACTTTTCGGCAAAAATACTGAAGCTGCGGTCGGCGAGCTCTGCCAGGCGCAGGGAGCCGGCAAGGTCTTAGTGCACTTCGGCGGCAGCAGCGCCCAGAGATCCGGCCTGCTGGACCGTATCTGCCAATCACTGCAGGCGGCAGGTCTGCCCTATGTGACGTTGGGCGGTGTTGTTCCTAATCCGCGTCTCAGCAAAGTTTACGAAGGCATCGAGCTCTGCAAACGCGAACAGGTCGACTTTATTCTCGCTGTCGGCGGCGGCAGCGTTATCGACAGTGCCAAAGCCATCGGCTACGGCATCACCAATCCCGGCGACGTTTGGGATTACTACAGCGGCAAAGCGCCGCAGGCCTGCGCTCCGGTCGGCGCCGTACTGACCATTGCCGCGGCAGGCAGCGAAATGAGCAACGCGTCAGTCATTACCAACGAAGACGGCTGGCTCAAACGCGGACTGCAGTCGCCCTATGCTTACTGCAAATTTGCCATTTTAAACCCGGAACTGACTTACACACTGCCGGCCTACCAGACCGCCAGCGGCTGTACAGATATCATCGTCCATACTCTGGAACGCTATTTTACCAAACCCGGAGTCACCTCGCTGGCCCTGACTGACGGCATGGCCGAAGCCCTGCTGCGCAACGTCATGCGCAACGTCAAGCTGGCTCTAAAGACGCCGGACGATTATGATGCCCGCGCCGAGATCATGTGGGCAGGCACACTTTCCCATAACGACATCACCGGCGACCGCAGCCAGGGTGACTGGGCCTCCCATCAGCTGGAACACGAGCTGGGCGGTATGTTCGACATCGCTCACGGAGCAGGTCTGGCGGCGATCTGGGGCAGCTGGGCCCGTTATGTGCTCAAACAAGATCCCTGCCGTTTTGCGCAGCTGGCAGTCAACGTCCTGAACGTCCCCTACAGCTTCGGCAACGACGAAAAAACTGCCCTGGAAGGCATCGCCGCCATGGAAGACTTTTTCCGTTCTATCGGTATGCCCACCTCGATCAGCGACATGGACATCGAGCTGACCGAAGAACAGATCAAAGAACTGGCGCACAAATGCAGCTTTATGGGCCGCAGGACTATCGGCGGTTTTGTCACCCTGAATGCTGCCGATATGGAAAACATTTACCGCATGGCCAGATAAACGATCCGGCTTATACCAAAAACAAAGAACAAGCAGTTGAACTGCTTGTTCTTTGTTTTTTATTCTTTTAACGGTTCTTCTTCCTGTAAATTTACTTCTTCCAAAAGTACCGCTTCAATTTTCACCGTATTCTTCTCAAGGCTGATCGTCCGATTTTCTTCGATCCGCAAACGCCTCTCGTCAGGCACGTTTTGCTCCCAGTTATTCGGCTCTTTTTTCTGAATACTGGTCAAAGCGGCAGTATATTTGCTGTCTGTGCCGGGAACTGGTTGTGGCTGCGGTTCAGCTTTCAGCACCAGTTTGCCTGTCAGCTGCAGATCATAACCGTCCTGCGTGGAATATAACAGCTCGCTCAAATCATATTCGCCTGCAGCTAAATTCTCCAGCCCCAATATTTTATCAGGGTCTACTGTTATCCCCAATGCCTGCAGCTTATCCAGCAGCGCTGCCTTATAATCACTGCCGACTGTGATCTCCACATTGCCGACATCGCCGCTGATCGTTTCTAAAAAGCTTTGCAAATACGGGGCTGTCTGTTTTTGTCCGGTCTGCCAGGCGTTTTTATCGTCCTCATTCAACAACCCTTCTGCAAAAGCCTGATTGAATTCCGCCAAAGTGGTATATACCGTATTATCATCATATTTCTGATAACCGTCAGCCGTGAGGAAATAGGCATTTTTGACAGTAGAAACTGCTTCTGCATCAGACGCACCCATAATTGCACCTACGCCAGTACTGCCAGCCACCTCTCCTAAATTATAAACATTGGCAATGTTGCCGTATTCTCCTAATCCTAAAATACCACCGATATTTTCATTACCGTTGACACTGCCAGTATTATAAGCATTTTTGATACTGGCATAATCTAGTGCCTCATCATTGCCATCATAACCGGCTACACCGCCCACATTATTTGCTCCACTGATCGTACCGGTATTATATACACTGTCAACCTGCGCATTGGCATTAGCACCACAGACTCCGCCTACATAATTGCCATCAGCAGTTACATTACCTGTATTATAGCTGTTTGCGATACTGCCGCCGGAATTAAAACCACATATGCCGCCGGCAAAACTATCACCTTTAGCATTACCACTTGTTATATTACCTTTATTATAAGCTTTTACTATTGTTCCCCCAGTCTGATTATAACCTGTAATGCCCCCTGCACACTGTTGTACTGCGGAAATATTGCCTTCGTTGGTCACATCTTCAATCACACCTTTATTATTACCAACAATTCCTGCTACATAAGCATTTCCACTCACATCACCGCTGTTTATCGCCTTAATTATTGCTCCACTGTTATTCGTTGTTCTTCCAGCAATACCACCAGCTGAAGAAATTACACCAATAACATTACCGCTGTTATTACTGTTACTGATACCACCACTGTTTTCACCAACTATTCCGCCAACGGCTACACCACCATGAATAACTCCTTTATTAACAGCATTTTCTATAGTTCCCGTATCTCTATTATTGCCACTTATTCCACCTACTGAATTACCGCCCATTGTACCTTCGTTATATACTTTAACCTTACCTTCGTTAACAACGTCTTTTATTTTCCCTGTATTTAACCCGCTTATTCCACCAAAACCGGAACTATTGTCTACATTACTTGTAACAAAACCTTTATTAACAGCATTTTCAATCATTCCCTTACTATAGTTGATGCCGGCGATACCACCAATATTTCCCCAGCCAATAACAGCACCAGTATTTTCAGCATACTTTATAATACTATTTTTTGTCTCATCACCATTGCTGCCAACAATACCACCGACACTACTACCTGCTGTCGCCGTTATACTGCCACTGTTACTGACAAACTCTAACGTTCCATAATTGCTACTCGTAATTCCTCCTACCGATGCTTTACCACTGACAGCAGCTTTATTGACAACATTATGTATCAGCCCCTGGTTTTTTCCTGCTATACCGCCGACGCTGCTGCTACCGGTAATATTACCTGTAAGCGTTAAATTCATCACGATAGCATTCTCCGTCAACCCGCCAAACAGGCCCACATATGATTCACTGGTTCGATTGACAGTTAAATTTTTTATGGCATTTCCCATACCATCCAAAACACCAGTAAAGCCACCTTGAAATCCTTTGGGATTACCCATTGTCAGTTGTTTTAAAGAACCAAGACACTTAAAACCGCTGCCGCCATTCCACCCATTAGTAGCAGAAGCATCTATCTCATTAGCCAGCATATAATTGCCATTAACGTACTCATAACTTTGCAGTTTGTCATTTTGTTTGGTTTCAAAATTATTATTGATTGACTGCAGCTCATATATATTATGTACCAGCATACAGTCAGTAATAGTTTTTTGACCTCCGTTTAAATCAGTTGTAACAATACCCAAACCGCTGGCTTTTGTACCACCACCCTTAGCATAATCACTGACACTATGCCCACCACTTGTACCATCACCTACATTAATGGTAGTTTTGTCCGTTACTTCGTAACCGATATTGATATTATTTTTAGCTTTTAAGCTGACTTTACTTAAATCACCGCCCTGTATTTGCAGTGTGTCAGCCTTGATGATCGAGATATTATTGCCCTCAAAATTTATAGCGTTGGCCGCAATCGTACCCAGATTTACAATATCTGCCTGGATTTTCGCAATATCACCGTTTTCCAAAGCTCCAAGCTTTCCATTAAAGCCCCGGCGTGCCTGTTCCGACAGACTTCTTGTCGATGCCGTCAGGCTGCCTACATTGACCTGCGCCGATTCCCCAAACAAGATCCCGTTGGGGTTGAGCAGAAAAACATGCGCACCGTTGCCATTCAAATTACCAAAGATCTCGCTGCGCTGATTGCCTGTAACATAATTCAAAACAGCTTGGAGCTGTTGAAAATTTACTGTTTCTCCCTTGCCGATGTTGAAGCTGTTCCAGTCGATAGCCATGTGCCCGCCATTACCGGTAATATTCAGCTCGCCGCCGCTGGGCGTGCCGATAGTGCCGCTGCCGCCTACGACAACGCCGCCCTGCGGCAGCGCATAGCTCCAGTTGGGTAAGAGCAGCATCCCGCTGCTCAAGACTGTGACCATGATATTTTTATATAAAAACATTTTCCTGTTTTTCATTTTCTTCCCCCATCCTTTTCCTATCTGTTTTACAATATTTTGTATGCTAAGAACCACAGCCGTCCGTTTTTATCGTTTTCTTCACTGGTAAAGGCTTCACCGTTCAGCTTGCGTGCATAATCAAGCCTCAGATAGTAGTCGTTGCTTCTGGCATATTGCAGCCCGACGCCCCAGCCTGCCAGATTACTGTGCTGTCCGTAGCTTTTGCCCAGCTCTACTTCGCCCCAGTCGATATAGGTGGCCAGGGTCAGATTGGGCAGCGGCGTGGCGTAACGCAGCTCGGCCGTAGCCTGGTAACCGCTGTCGCCGCTGGCTTCACCCTGCGGGTAGGCTCTTATGCCGTTAGCACCGCCCAAAACAAACTGTTCACTGCCGTCCAGGTCTTTGCTGGCCAGCTGGCCGTGAAAGTTCAGATGCAGGTTACAGACGTTGCCCAACCTGCGGATATGGTTGATGTCGGTATTGAATTTATGGTAACTGCCCTCGGTATAGCTGCTGGCATCGTCATAGGTCAGCTTCCCCATATAATACAAAGCGCTGTAGCCTGTATAGCTGGCAGAGCCTTTGACATTGCCCACGACGCCGGCATGCAGCGCATTACTGTGTTTTTTAGTATCGATACCAAAGACGCGCAGCTCGTCCTGCAGCTGCCGGTTATCGTAGCCGTAGACTGCCGCCAGATAATTGGAAGAAGTATTCACCAGTGGCGTAGTGCCGTAGATACTGAAGGTTTTAGCCCTGCCGACCGCGTCCAGGATATTATAAAAGCCGCTCAGGGTATAGTCCATCAGGCTATAGCTGACGCCCAGCTTCGTGCCCCTGCTGCCGACCGGCATTTCGTAGCCCAGATTATAGTTGTGCAGGTTGTCATTGGAGAGCATCCCGCCCAGAAAAAATTTATCGCCGAGCTTACCGGGGTTATTGACTGTGGTCTGGAAGCCATATCTGTAGCGGCCGCTGTATTTATTGCCATAGTTGTCTGTATATAAAATCGTTTCAACAGGGCGGTCAGCTTCGATATTGATCACAAAATCACTGGTGCCGTGGGCCTGTCCTGCCTTTAGGATACCTACGGCTGTGATGCCGGCCAGATCGTTGAGATTGTTCAAAACGGTTTCCAGCCTGTCTGTACGCAGCACTTCGCCCTGTTGTAAGACTGACGCAGCTTTTTGTGCCTGACCGTCCGCCAAATCCGCAGTATTATTGATCTGCACTGCGCCCAGACGTCCCAGCACTATTCTGATCTCAATAATTCCGCCGCTGATTTCCTGCTGCGGCAGGAATGCCGTAGCCACTGCATAGCCCTGTCCGCGCAGATACATGGTGACTTTATCGACCGCCTGCTGCACTTCGTTAAAATCCACTTCACGGCGGACGTAGCTTTGCAGCAGCGCTGCCAGCTCATCCTGTGGCAGCTCGTCAGCACTGGTAAAGACAAACTTTTCCAGATAAAATTTTCTGCTGCCGCTGACCTCCTGGTTTGCTTCTTCCTTAGTCAGCACGGCCGTTTTTTCCTGTTGGGCCCGGTTTTCCTCCAAAGCGCGCAGATCCACGCTGCTGTTTGGCAGAACTGCTGCCGCCGAAGCGGTCGTACAGCTTAATAACAGCACTAAACTTAAAATTTCAGTTTTCATCTTTTAGCTCTCCCTGTCTTGTTTTAAATATTTATCCTTTGCTCCTTCAAAAAATCTTTTTCGTGAATATTTTTTAAATATTAGCTATATTCTTTTATATTATAACACTGTTGTACCCCCCCACAAGACACGCTTAATTTTTTGTGTGATTTACTTTTTCTGCCGCGTTAACCAGTACGCAGTCGGCCAGCAAGCTGTCCGCCCGCTATTTGCTGAAGCTCCGTTCCAAAATGAGCTTTTAAAAATCAAAAAAACTTCCTTTTCTATCAGCTCCCAAGCCAATAAAAAAGAAAGTCTCTGCCCCAACGCTAGATATAAAAAACAGAAAGACGTGTTTGCCAAACGGCAAGCACGTCTTTTTTACTGCGCCCTAACGCATTATTATTTACTTTTATCAGTTTCCTACGCCGGCGCTGTAAGTATCAGCCTTTAGTATCGCCGGCCTCTGCTACCATCAACTGGTCGACAAACTGCATCTTCACAGGGATCAAAAGTTTCTGTCCCGGTTTCAGATTAGTGTTCGCCAGTGAATTGGTCTCACAGATGCGGTAAATGACTTCGCGTACGTCTTCACCCTGATCGGCCCAGCGGTCAGCGATCGCCCACATGGTATCGCCAGTATGTACAGTGATCTGTTCGTAATGATAAACAGTATCCTCCTGTAAAAAATTATAGCCCGTATATAAGATAGTAGTCATCAGCATTAATACAAACAACTTCTTCATAACTTCACGACCTTTCAAAACATCTGTTCGTTAAACATATAATAAACCGAACTGTTTTGTTTGTCAAGAGTTTTTATAAAAATTTGTTCGTATTTTCTGTTTTTATGGCGAACAAAGACTTGTTTAAGCAAACAGGTCAGCCGCGCAGTACCCACATATAAAACGGCGTCGTTATTACTGCCAGCAGCGTACTGACTACTGTCAGCATGGCCGCATACTTATAATCGCCGCCATAAACCTTTGAGACGATAGCAGTGTTCGTCATAGCCGGCATGGCCGCCTGCATGACAAATACATCGCTCATCAATTTCGGCAGCGGGAAAAACGGCAGACAGACCATAACACACAGAGGACAGATAACAAACCTGCCCACCATTGCCGCCACCAGTTCACGGTCACAGGTGACATCCTTGAGGGAAACTTTGCTGATCGCGATACCGATAAACAGCATCGCCAGCGGCGTCGTCATCCCCCCCAGATAGCGAAAAGACGCTTCTATCGGCATTGGCAGCCGCCAATCCAGCATTACCAAAATAATACCCGCAAAGAAGCCCAACAGCGGCGGATTCAAAACCACCTTCAAGGTCTTGCGGCTGAGCCACGGCGCAGCCACCCCTGCATCCGAAGCCATATCGTGAACGGCCACGACCCAGAACATCGTCGTGTTGACCATATAATACAGCATCACGTAAGGGATACCTTCTTCACCGAACAAAGCCAGCGTCATCGGCAGACCGATGAAGATAGTATTGGATACAAAAAAAACTGTGCAAAATACGCCGACCCGTTCCCTCCGTACCTTCAGCAATTTTGCCACCGCATGACCGATAAAATAGCCCATCGCCATGGAAATGATCGGCACAGGCAGGCCGCCGCTCATCGCGACCAGCTGGTCGTGACTGAAATTGACCGTCAGATTGACGATCATATAAGTCGGCAGACAAACCTTAGTCACCAGCTGGGCTACAGCCGCGCTAAAACTTTCAGAAAACCAGCCTTTACGGGACAGATAAAAACCGGTAGCTATCATGATAACGATCGTCAAAATTCCCTGCAGTGCGTGCAAAATCGCCGCCATAAAATCACTTCCTTAAAATAAAAGGCACCGAAGCCTTCGCCCCGGTGCCGCTTAAATCAGTTTTTGGCCTGTTTCGCTTCTTCCAATTTATGCTTCATCCAGTCGATCATGGCCAGTTTACCGAATTCATGCCAGGTTTTGCATTCAGTGTTTTTGGCAATATATTCGTTCCATTTATCCTGGTTCACCTGCTCTACCTCCAGCAGGTTCATGATGCCAAAGCCGCTGCGCCAGATCAGGTCGTCCATCGAGGTATATTTACTGTTTTCTGTTAAAAATTTATCGTTGAACAATTCCTGAAAGGATACCTTTGCCAAAATCTTGCCCAGTTCTTCGTCGTGGGTAAAGATTTCCAGATAATGCTTAAACTCTTTTTCAATATCGATTGCTGCCATTGTTTCATCCTCCGGTGGAAAATTATTGGTTTGATAATTTATGCTTCTTATTTTACCACAAAAAAGCCGATGGCGCTAACCATCGGCTTTTCTGTAAAACTAATGTGAGTAAAAGGAGGAGTTGGAACTGAAAATTTTAACAGCAAAATCAGCTGTTAATGGCCGCAGTCGTGACAGCAGCCTGTACAAACATCTATACCTTCGGTAGACATGCCGTTTTTGACCTTGTAGTCATAAATAGCGGCACGCAAACCGTCAGCAGCAAGATTGGAACAATGCATTTTGACCGGCGGCAAACCGTCAAGCGCTTCGGCTACGGCCAGATTGGTCAACGCCAGCGCTTCTTCGACAGATTTGCCCTTAGCCAGCTCCGTCGCCATACTGCTGGTAGCGATCGCCGCACCGCAGCCAAAGGTCTGGAAGCTGATATCGGTAATGATATTGTCTTTGACTTTGATAAAGATCTTCATGATATCACCGCATTTGGCATTGCCCACTTCACCGACGCCGTCGGCATCGGGCATTACGCCCACATTGCGGGGATTCATAAAATGCTCCATTACTTTTTCACTGTAAGCCATTGATTACACCTGCTTTCTTACTTATGGTAAAGGGGCGACATCGCCCGCAATTTTTCAACGATCAGCGGCAGCTGTTCTAAAACATAATCGACATCGGCATCGCTGTTTTCTTCCGATAAGGTCAGACGCAGCGAACCGTGCGCAATCTCATGCGGCAAGCCGATAGCCAGCAGAACATGTGACGGGTCCAGCGAACCGGACGTGCAGGCACTGCCGCTGGAAGCCGCAATGCCCAGATGGTCAAGCAGCAATAGCAGGCCTTCGCCTTCAATATATCTGATGCTGACATTGACATTATTCGGCAGTCTGTCGGTGGGATGGCCGTTCAGCCTTACTTCGGGTATCCTATCTAAGATACCGGCGATCAATCTATCACGCAAAGCGCGGGTTTTCCCAGCATTAGCCGCCATATTTTCCTGCGCATAAGCTGCCGCCAGCCCCAGCCCTACGATCCCGGCAGTATTTTCAGTACCGGCACGCAGGCCTTTTTCCTGTCCGCCGCCGACGATCAGCGCCAGTACGCGCACACCCTGACGGATATACACCGCGCCTACGCCCTTGGGGCCGTGGAACTTATGCGCCGTCAGTGTCAAAAGGTCAATATTATCGTCATTAACGTCGATGGGGATATGCCCCGCCGCCTGTACGGCATCAGTATGCAGCAGCACCTTGTGCGCCCGACATACAGCGCCGATCTCCCTGATCGGCATGACCGTACCGATCTCGTTATTGGCATACATCACCGAAACGAGGATCGTATCGTCACGCAGGGCAGCTTCTACCTGAGCTGCCGTCACCCGGCCGAATTCGTCCACAGGCAAATAGGTGATCTCAAAGCCTTCCTTCGCCAGTTCCTCACAGGTATGCAGCACCGCATGATGCTCGACCTGCGTAGTGATGATATGTCTGCCTTTTTTGGCGTTGGCACGAGCCACGCCTTTAATAAGCATATTGTCGCCTTCGCTGCCGCCGCCTGTAAAAATGATCTCCTTCGGCGAAGCGCCGATCAGGTCGGCCACCTGCTGACGGGCCGTGGCAATAGCTGCCGCCGCACGCTGCGCTGCCTTATAGATACTGGAAGGGTTTCCGTAATTTTCTACCATTGACCGGGCCATTGCCTCGGCTATTTCCGGCCTGACCTTAGTCGTGGCCGCATTATCTAAATAAACTTCCCGCATTGCGATCCGTCCTTTCTTAATTCCTAGCTGTTCAGTATGATTACATCTTCAGTATAGTAATTCCTAGTAATTTTGTCAAGATTATATTTGTAAATTTTTTGTGTGCAAAAATTTTCTTATTCAGCTATTGAATTCCTAGTAAACTAGTAGTAAAATAAAGTCAAGCTTTTGAAAGGACGTGTGCTTATGAAAATCTCTACCAAAGGACGTTATGCTTTGCGGCTGATGCTGGATCTGGCTTACAATCATACCGGCAGCTTCATCCCCATTAAAAATATCTCCCAGCGGCAGGATATTTCCGATAAATATCTGGAACAGATCATTACCCAGCTGAGCCGTGCCGGACTTGTCAAAAGCGCCCGCGGCGCCCAGGGCGGCTATATGCTCGCCAAACAGCCGCAGGAATATACCGTAGGCGAGATACTGCGGCTGCTGGAAGGCGATCTGGCCCCGGTAGCCTGTGTAGACGATACTAAGGACGCCTGCACCCGAGCAGACGAATGTGTAACTATGGAAGTATGGCGCGAGATCAAAGACGCCGTGAATAAAGTAGTCGATAACATTACCCTGGCTGACCTGGTGGAACGGCAGCGGCAGAAATGCCGATGTTGTAAGTAAAGTACCGCTTACAGCTTAATTTATTGAAGAAAGGTTTTGATATCATGACTAAAATCGCTCACAGTCTGACCGACTTGATCGGCAACACTCCGCTCCTGGAACTCACCAACTATAATAAAAAATTTGCACCGCAGGCGACTATCATCGCCAAACTGGAATACTTTAACCCAGCCGGCAGCGCTAAAGACCGTATCGCTATGGCAATGATCGACGCCGCCGAAGCACAGGGACTGCTGCAAAAAGATTCGGTCATTATCGAGCCGACCAGCGGTAATACCGGCATCGGTCTGGCCAGCGTGGCTTCAGCCCGCGGCTACCGCACGATCCTGACCATGCCCGAAACCATGTCCCAGGAACGCCGTAATCTGCTGAAGGCTTACGGAGCCGAGCTGGTGCTCACTCCCGGCGTTTTGGGCATGCAGGGGGCTATCGACAAGGCAGCAGCACTGGCTGCCGAAATCCCCAATGCTTTTATCCCCGGACAATTTGACAATCCGGCCAATCCGGCCATCCATAAGGCGACTACCGGTCCTGAAATCTGGCGCGATACCGACGGCGAGGTCGATATTTTCGTTGCCGGCGTAGGTACCGGCGGCACGGTCAGCGGTGTCGGCGCTTATCTGAAAGAAAAAAATCCGCATGTCAAGATCGTCGCTGTGGAACCCAGCGCTTCACCGATCCTGTCCGGCGGTCAGGCCGGCCCGCATAAGATCCAGGGTATCGGCGCCAATTTCATCCCGCAAAACTTTGACCGCAGCGTTGTGGACGAAGTGCGCCCCGTCGACGCCGAAAACGCTTTTGCGACCAGCCGCGAACTGGCAAAACACGAAGGTCTGCTGGTAGGGATCTCTTCCGGTGCCGCTGCCTATGCCGCAACACTGCTGGCACAGCGGCCAGAAAACGCCGGCAAAAAAATCGTCGCCCTGCTGCCCGATACAGGCGAACGTTACCTGTCTACCCCGGGCTTTATCGGCGACTGAATCCAACTTACCCTCTCCTGAAAAACAAGCGCAGAGTACACCTCTGCGCTTGTTTTATGGTACTGTTTGAACCCTTGTCGAGGTGTTTTCGAGCCTAGTGTTCATACGTGCCTTTATGGTATAATTATTCTATTAAATACGCATCAATGCGCATAAACGGAAGGATTGATTTTCATGGCCACTTTAACTCGTGATGAAGCCTGGGCACTGCTGACAGAATACAATAAGGAGCCTTTTCACCTGCGGCACGCACTGACGGTAGAAGGCATCATGAAATACTTTGCCAATGAACTTGGCTATGCCGACGAAGCAGCTTTCTGGGCTCAGGTCGGTCTGCTGCACGACCTGGATTTTGAAGTTTATCCGACTGAGCACTGCATCAAATCACAGGAACTGATGCGCGCACGCGGTCTGGACGAACGCCTGATCCGCGCTACTGCCAGCCACGGCTACGGCCTGGCGCAAAACGAGATCGAGCCGCAGCATCAGATGGAAAAAGTGCTGTTCGCTATCGACGAGCTTTCGGGCCTGATCGGCGCAGCAGCTATTATGCGCCCTTCCAAAAGCGTCATGGATCTGGAACTGAAATCCGTCAAAAAGAAATACAAAGACAAAAAATTCGCGGCAGGCTGCTCGCGCGACGTTATTGAACAGGGCGCCGCCAGGCTGGGCTGGACCGTGGACGAACTGATCGAAAAAACTATTCTGGCCATGCGCCAAGACGAAGCCGCTATCAACGAAGCCTGCGCTTCCTTTGACGCCTGACCCCTGAAGGACTATAAATTATGAAGAAAAAAGTTTTAGCCGCCATGAGCGGCGGCGTTGACAGCTCGGCAGCCGCCCTGCTTCTACAGCAGCAGGGCTACGACGTTACCGGCGTCACGCTGCGGATGTTCTCCAACGAGGATCTGGGCTTGGAGCAGGACAGCGCCTGCTGCTCGCTGAGCGATGTGGAAGATGCTAAATTGGTGGCACATAAGCTGGGTATCCCCCACTATGTGTTCAATTTCAGCCCCTGCTTCAAGCGCTGCGTTATCGACCGTTTTATCAGCGAATATGAGGCCGGACGCACGCCCAATCCCTGCGTCGACTGCAACAAACATATCAAATTCGGCGAACTGCTTGACCGGGCCCGACTGATGGATTGTGATTATCTGGCTACCGGCCACTATGCCCGCATCGTTTTTGACGCTGAAAGCAACCGCTGGCTGCTGGCCCGCGGCGATGACCACGCTAAAGACCAGAGCTACATGCTCTTTAACCTGACCCAACAGCAGTTGGCGCATATCCTGCTGCCGCTGGCAGATGTTACCAAACCAGAGATCCGCCAGCTGAGCGAAAAACACGGCCTGATAACGGCACACAAGCCCGACAGTCAGGACATCTGCTTTGTTCCCGACGGCGATTATACAGCTTTTATTGAGCGCACTACCAGACAAAAAGCGCAGCCCGGCCAGTTCGTTCACCTGAACGGCCAGGTACTGGGTACACATCAGGGACTGATCCACTACACGATCGGTCAGCGCAAAGGTCTGGGCATCGCTTACGAATACCCGCTTTATGTGATCGACAAAGATATTGCCAGCAACACGGTCATTCTGGGCCCCAATGACGCTCTGTTCAAAAAGGCGCTGCTGGCCGAGGACTGCAACCTGATCACCATCGATAAGCTGGAAGCGCCCCTGCGCGTCACGGCCAAGACCCGTTACCGGCAGAAAGACGTTCCGGCCCTTATCGAACCGCTGGCAGACGACAGGATAAAAGTCACCTTTGACGAGCCGCAAAGAGCTATCACACCGGGACAGGCCGTGGTCTTTTACGACGGTGATTATGTAGTCGGCGGCGGTATCATCGCCGCAGGCCTGGAGGAGTAAGTGCTATGAAATTTTTTCTGGCCGCTATCGTTACAGCGGCTCTGTTAAGCGAGATCGTTCCCGTCTGGGCAGCTGACCCCGGTGGAGAAAAAATAAAAAATACGGTACCGTCTGTTCAGACAGAAACAGACAAATCTGACAGTGATCCGCCTGCCGCAGGGATCAGCATCACGCCGCAGGCACAGGCCCATACTTTTGACGCCGCTACGGCTAAAGTCACACCTGCAGCAAATGACGTAGCGACATCAACTAAAGCAGACACAGAACCTGCTGCTGCGTCAGAACCTGTCTCTGCAGCAGACGCTTCCAAACAGCCTCCTGCAGGTACAAAAGCGGCTCCGGTCAAAGATAAGGAAGGCAAAGTACAGCCGGCCGCACCTCAGCCGGAACCGCCCAAACCGGTGATCAAAAAAATCACACCGCCGATACCGCAGGAAAAACCGCTGCGCGTGATCTGGCCGCAGGATTTTTATTATTATTCCTATAACGGCGATCCTTATTACAGCCTGTCGCTGCCCAAAGACTTCGGTGCCGACACCATCGCCGGACTGCCAGGCGTCGGACCCATGCTGATGCGGGCCCAGAGCAATACCGTGCTGATGACCTTTGCCGCCGTCGACGCGGACCCGGTCAGAACCAAAGTATTCAGTGACGCTGTTAAAAACCGTGTCGAAATACCCTTGCCCCCTTTAGGGCCCAATGAAGAATATGCATATATCCCGGCACCACGCTATGACTATCCTACTGATCCGGCGCCGCTGGCCCTACCTGAACAGATCACCAGCGCTAAGATCGTAGATGCCGGCAGCGGGAGAACAGCGGAAAATTTGCTGATCAACTACCTTTACCTCAGCTGCACGGCCGACGGCCAGCCTTGTATGGCTGCTGTAACGCACAGCGAACGTAACGGCAAAGCCTTTGACGGACTGTTCGTCTTTCCCTATGCGGAAAAACAGAACTACATACCCCTGGTAAACTACACTGCGCAGAGCCTGCGGGTGAGAAAATAGTAAATAAAAACTGCTTTTTAACATAATGTTAAAAAGCAGTTTTTATTAATTTAATCTGACGGCACAAGCGCAATCTTTATTGGCAACGCACCAATTTATAGACTTTTTATTGCGTTTTCAATCTTTATAGGCTAAAATAAGCTTATAGTAGCGTTAGTATATATTTATACGTTTTTAAACTCGTAAATAAAGAAAGGTGAGCGCAATGGTAGAAAATTATCTGGTCAATCCCTATACTCCCGGAGCCGGAAAAATGCCACGTTATCTGGCAGGCAGACAGCAGGCTCTTGAAGAAGCTTTTAAGCTCATTACTGCCATAGCCTATGGTTTTACTGCCAGATCCGTGATCTATTACGGTTTGCGTGGTGTTGGTAAAACTGTACTTCTTAACGAAATAGAAAAAATGGCAGACGATAAAAATGTCCGTTACGAACATATAGAAATAGCCGAACAATATTCTTTCAAACGGATTATTGCTTTAGCGATCAATAAACTGATGCGGAAAATAAGCGCTAAAGAAAACCTGCGCCAGCATGCAGAAAAGGCTCTTGGCGTTTTAAAAGCTTTCCAGATCACTTATGGACAAGATGGTGACGTCAGCCTGGGCATTGACCCCGATATTCTGAAAGCCGAAGGCGCTGCCGATACCGGCGATTTCCAAAACGACCTTACAGATTTACTGCTTTCTCTGGGTACTTTAGCAGAAAAAGCAGGCTGCGGCGCTATTTTATTCATTGATGAAATCCAATATTTACGTGACGATGAATTCGCCGCTTTGATCTCCGCTATCCACAGGATAGAGCAAAAAGGTTATCCTATAGTCATTTTTGCCGCCGGACTGCCCAAAATAGCCAAGATTGCCGGCGATATTAAATCATACGCCGAACGGCTCTTCCAATTTATCCAAATAGATTCACTAACAGAAACAGCTGCTGAACTTGCTCTTAGTGAACCAGCAAAAAAACTTGGAGTTACTTATCATCCGGAAGCTTTGAAATATATCGTCGGTATCACCGAAGGTTATCCTTATTTTTTACAAGAATACGGACGACAGGTCTGGGATTTTGTTAATGACGAAAAAGAAATCACCTTAAGTGCTGCCCAGAATGCTTATTCTAAATTTATTGAACAGCTTGACACAGGGTTCTTTAAGGTACGTCACGACAGAGCAACTGCCAAAGAACTGGAATTTATGAAAGCAATGGTCAAATGCGGATCACTGCCCTGTTCTACCACGCAAATCGCCCATGAAATGGGACGTGCTCCAACAAATATCTCGCCGCTGCGGGCACAGCTTATCCACAAAGGGTTCATTTATGCCACCAGACGCGGCGAAGTGGATTTTACTGTCCCCCAGTTCGACCAATATTTAAAACGCCTGTATGAGATTTGACGGACTGTTCGTCTTTCCCTATGCGGAAAAACAGAACTACATACCCCTGGTGACCTACACCGCGCAGAGCCTGCGGGTAAGAAAATAAAAACAGCCGCGCTTGCTGCGCTGCCTGCAAAAGTTAGAGCTTCTCTAACACTTGTAAGGCAGCGCACTTTTTTATCGCGGCTGTTTTCCATATTTACAGCAATTTCTGCAAAGCCTTTTTCAGTCTGGCAAATTCTATCGGCTTGGCGATATGGTCATTCATCCCGGCCCGTTTCGCAGCCAGGATATCTTCTGAATAAGCATTGGCCGACAGGGCGATTATCGGCAGCTGCTTCACATCTTCGCGCCCCAGACCACGAATCACCGCCGTAGCCTCATAACCATTCATCCCCGGCATCATGATATCCATCAAAACCAGATCGATACTCCACGGCGGCGCAGCTTTTACTATTGCCACCGCTTCCTCGCCATTCCAGGCGCTGAGCACCTCTGCTCCCAGCATTTTCAGCATTTCCACAGAAATTTCCATATTCAGTTCATTATCCTCTACCAGTAACACACGTTTTCCAAGCAGCGGTTCCGCTATTTCATCCTGCGGTTCCTGCTCCTCCTCTTCAGCCGATCCGGCATTATCAAGCTTCAGATTGAAGGTCACGGTAAAGGTACTGCCCTGGTCGATAGCGCTCTCCACTTTGATCTCGCCCAGCATCAGCAGGATGATATTCTGCACGATCGTCATCCCCAGCCCGCTGCCCTGGATCTTATTGATCCGGCTGTCGTCAGCCCGGCTGAAAGCAGTAAACAGCTTCTTCTGAAACTCTTCACTCATCCCGATACCGTTATCACTGACGCTAAAAGTATAGCAGGCATAACCGGAAACCCTGACAGGTTCTTCCCGCAGCAGCACTTTGATCCTTCCTCCTGCCGGCGTATATTTTACGGCATTGGAAAGCAGGTTGATAAATACCTGCTGCAGACGCAGACGGTCCCCATAGACGCTGCGGTGTTTCAATTCGCCTATACAAAGCTGCAGCTGATGTTTTTTCTGCTGGACCGCCGGTTTGATGATCTCGGTCACTTCCCTCAGCAGACTTTCGATATCCAGCCGCTCTTCCGTCAGTACCAGACTGCCGTTTTCGATACGCGACATCTCCAGCACCTTATTGATCAGCTCCAGTAAATGCCCTGACGCCAGCTTGATTTTTTTCAGGCTGTCGCACAGTTTTTCCCTGTTATCCAGATTGGCATTGGCAATATCCAGCATCCCCACGATCCCGTTGATCGGCGTCCTGATGTCATGGCTCATCGTTGATAAAAATTCACGTTTGGCCCTGTTGGAAGCCTCTGCCGTAGTCAGCGACTCTTCCAGCATTTTTCTGATCCGCAGTTCATCCGTATCATCTTCAATACAAATTATGTACTTGTACCCCAAATGTTCATCCTCGACCGGATAGATCCTGATCTTACACTGGCGTACATCACCGGTCACGGCATTATAATAGCTGAAAGAACCGTTATAATTACCACCCAGCTGATTTTCCTGAATCTGCCGCAGGACCTCCTTCAAAGAACCGTCTGCGGCCGTCTCTGTCAGCACATTAAGGTCAGCGCTGACCGCTTCACGGGAAATTCCCAGAATCCTGCTGATATTTTCAAATACATAGTCTACTGTTTTAGTCACCGGGTCATAAATAAGGAAGCAGCTTTCTATGTTCTGTGACAGCATATCAAACCAGAAATCACGGTAACGGCGTTCATGCATCATCCAGGTATATTTGCGGTAAGCCAGAAAATAACAGCCTAAAAGTACAACGATACTCACGCAGAAAACTGTCAGCAGCACTATCGTCTTACTGATGATCTGCTCCGCCTGCTTATTGACCACATCGCTGGGGATGATCGTCACCATGTTCCACCCCGGCGCATTTTCCAGCGGCGCATAACAAATCAGGTTTTTCCTGCCCTTATACGCCGCCTCAGCCCAGCCGGTCTTTTGTTTAAACAACGCTTCCCGCAGACCGGCGATCACCTGTCCGTCCTCATCCGCATCAATAGTATCAAAAACATTCTGCACTGTTTTGTTGCTGTTTGGGTGCACCGGACGCAGCACGATATCACCGCTGCTGGCAACAATATACGAAAAACCCTGTTTCTCGTAAAAAGTCATAATAAACTCTTCCACAGTTTTACTGACCCGATACTCCTTGAGCAGGTAAAACACTGTGCCATCGTTTAAGCTGGCCTCAGTAAAAATATCAAAAACCCTGCGGCCGGTCTGAGAATTAAAATGCGGCTCGATTATCCCCTGTTTCCCGCCGCGTTTCTGCTGCAAAAGCCGTACCGCTTCCAGATCTATATTTTTCGACTGACTGCCGCCGGGAACAAAATAATACAAACCGTCTTCATTGATCAGCTTAGATAAATATCCTGCCGCAGCCTCATTGGAACCGGCACTGCCAAAAGCAGCCAGCCTGGCGATCGATGCGTTTTTTTCAAAGTCTCCCTCAAGCTGCTTCTGCAGATTGTTGCGGCCCTGGATCGTAATCTCCAGCACACTGTTGACAGAATTGAGCCACAGCTCCTGCCGCACCCGGCTCACATAGTAAATAACAGTCGTCAGCAAAACAGCAATAACGACCCCTGTGACCAACAGATTATAATAAAACAGCTTATTGTTTTTCCCGCCCCAGTCAGGTTTCCGCATCTAAAATATCATCTACCTTTTCCAACGGCTGCCGCCTCAAAATTGCCTGCCCCGCATTGAATGCACGCGACCAGATCGGTACCTTGATCCGGTCATCCGACCCCAGCATGATCCGCCCCGACCGTAAAGCCTCGCTCAGCGGCTGCTGCTCTGCATCCGGCAAAACACTGCTGCCCCTCAGGCTGCTGAAAGAATTCTGACTGGCCGCATATAATTCCATATTTTCTTTCTGCGCAAAAAAGCTCAGAAATTTTTTTGCTTCCGCAAGATGCGGACTATCAGCATTAACGGCCATCCGTGTATCGATATTCAGCATCAGTATACCGCCGTCCCTGCACAGCGGATAAGGATAGACCCCAAAAGTAAAATCCGGCCGCAGCTGCTTCAAACGTCCCGTATTCCAGGCTCCCGTCAGCATAAACGGCGACTGCCCTTTGGCAAATATTTTATAGTCATCGCTGTTTTTATTACTTTGCAAAGCTGCTTCGGTATCCGTATACAAACACAGCGCCTGCGCCATCTGCACGCCACGGTGCAACGACTCGCCTACTTGCAGCTCCCCTGAATTGATCCGCCCGCACAGCATCTCCGCCTGTCCGTTCAAATAATACTCGTTCCAGCCGCCGCTCAAAATCACCGTCGCCAGCGACAGATCTTTATTCACTACCAGCGGCAAAATACCCTGTTCGTCAAAAAAAGCACAGCTTGCCGTAAATTCCTGCCAATCCTTCGGCACCGTCTGATTATATTTTTTCAGCAGATCCAGATTGCAAAACAGACCCAGGGCCGAAATGGAAGTAGGCATATAAAAATAGCCTTTTTCCGCCTGCAGCTGCTGCAAAGCGACCGGCGCCAAGTCATCCATACCCTGCACGTCACTGAGCTCCGCCAGATAACCTTTTTCCTCAAAAGCAAGCAGCCTGTCATGGTCGATAATAAAAATATCATCGCCATTACCTGAACGCAGCCGTGTTTCTAAAATCTTAAAATACTCGTTGCCTTTCAGGCTTTCATAAGAAATCTGCACCTCGGGGTGCAGCTGCATATACTTATTTAAAATAGTCTCGATCGCTTTGACATTGCCCGGTTCCACTTTATTTCCAAAAAAAGTCAGCGAAACAGACGATTTGCTGTGACGATCGCTGATATTGACGATTTTATCCTCAGCGATACCGCAGCCCGCAAGCAAAACGCAGATATTCAGTAATAAAATCAGCCAGAAACCTTTGCGCATCAGTATCTCACCTTTAAATTTATTAAACAAAACAATATTATATTTAAATTATAACATAAAAAGCGAGTTTATTATATTTTTATAATCTTTGCATTAAAATACCCCTATGCACAGGTAATTGCTAAAAGTAAGCCAAGCTTCCAGCGCTTAGCTGAAATCCCCCTCTGCCTTACTGTTATAAAAACTTAACAATAAAATTTATAAACAAAATACGTTTTCAAATAAAAAAATTGGGCAAGAATAGCTCCGAATCCCTATCCTTACCCAATTACTTTCTCTCTTATAACATTCCAGCCGGTATATACCAGTTCTTAGCATCTATTGGCAAAAGATCAGTCGCAAAGCAGATCACTCCACCCTCTCCCAACTGCAAAGCACGTTCCCCTTCTGTTACCGGCTGCAGCATGTCAAACTTTTTCGTCTCTTTCGCCGGATTAGAACTTTTGCGGATCGCCAGAGGATGCACCTTACCATCTATGTTCAACACCAGTTCTACCTCACGACTGTTAAAGTCACGATAGTACCCCAGCGGCGGTACCTGTCCGCAGTTACTGAAGCTCTTATATATCTCCATTACCGCCCAGGTCTCTAAAAAACTGGCTGACATGGCGCCTGCTTCCAGTATCTCGGCATTGCTCCAGCGCAGCAGATAAGCCGCTAATCCCGTATCCGTAAAATATACCTTCGGTGCTTTGACCGCATATTTTAAATTTGGGTGCATAAACGGCTCCAGTAAATAGACCAGCCCCGCCGCCACCAATACTTTCAGCCACTGCTTCGCTGTCGGCGCAGTGATCTCAGCTTCTTTAGCCAGCGCCGCATAATTGACCATGCTGCCTGTATAACTGGCTGCCGCACATAAAAAGCGGTAAAACTGCAGCTCATCGTTGACCTGGGTCAGCGCCCTGACGTCACGCTGCAAAAAAGTCTGTACATAAGAAGAATAATAGTTGTTCCAGTCCTGCTCAGAAGCATTGTTCAGCGCCGGCATACTGCCGCGCCAGATCTGCTCGAACAAGTCCCTCATCGGCAATCTCTCTGTTTCCTGCGCCCGCTGCAGCAAAAACTTTTCTTCCGGCACAAAAGCGCCCGCTTCCAGTCCAGCCAGTTCTGCATGGCTGAACCCTAACAGCTGTACGATACCGATCCTGCCAGCCAGACTTTCTGTAACATTCTCCATCAAATCAAAAGCATGAGAACCTGTCAGCCAAAAATCGCCATTATTACCGTGTTCATCCACATACATTTTGATATACGGCAGCAGCTTCGGCGCCAGCTGGATCTCGTCGATCAAAAGCGGCGGCTTATAACGCTGTAAAAACAGCCCCGGCTCCGTCATCGCCAGACTGCGCACATTGATGTCGTCCATAGTCACATAAGTCCGGTTGCCTTCGGCCAGTTTGCGCAGTAAAGTAGTCTTCCCCACCTGCCGTGGTCCCGTAACCAGCAGCACCTTGCAGCAGCCGCTTAACTTTTCAATTGTCGTCTCTAAATGACGTTTGATATACATTGTAGATTCGTTCCTTTATCCATGCCTTTTACTTTCAATATTCCCAGCGCAATCCTACTGCTACCAGCTTACTGCTGTCACTGCGTCCGCTGGTATAATCGGCATTCTTGATTTTGGCATAGCCAAGTACGCCATCCAAATATAACAACTTATTCAGCTTTTTCGCATAAGTCAGCTGCACTTCATGTACACGCGGGTTACTGGCAACGTCACGGTCCATATCCATACCGGTATATTCCAAGCCGATCCGGTCGCCGTTTGCCAGATAATGGTTGATACTGCCATAATATTTTCTGGTATTTTTACCCATAGCATCACCCAGGATATCATCTTTATAGGTCCAGCCGTTGACCAGATACCAATGTCCATACCACCAGTTATTGGTATCGCTCAGTTCCAGCCGCATGTCCCAGCTGCCGTCACCGCCAAACAACTGCGGGAAGTACAAACCGACACTGTGGGCATGTTCACTGGGAAAACCGCCTGCCTGATCCTCACCATATAAAGAGCCATAGATCTGTACGCCCGGGAACCGGTAACGCAAATCTACACCGCCAATATCGTTCCATTGGTCGTCATCATAGGCATTAGTACCAAGTATCCAGTCTTTGTTCAGTGATTTGAACATGGACACACGTTCCAAACCCAGCGTCAGGTTCTCTGTCGGCACTATATCCACACGCACGCCCAACAGACCTGCATGATCTTTCTCACGCTGCCAGTTTGACATACCAGCCGCATGAGCTTTGTCTACCCGGTTACCTTCTAAACGGCTGTAGAACACATTGACATTGGCCTTACCCAAAAACTTCAAAAACCCGTTATCAAAGGTATGCGGCTCCAGCAGATTCAGTTTTAGCACCGTCTGCGGCGTGGCATTATTACTCATGGCGAACGGTGTACCCCCCCACTGTACAGCCTGCTTGCCCAGCTCTATCCCCCACACGCCCAGATGTGTTTTTACGTAGCCAGCTTCAATACTGGCATCGCCATGCTGGTCTTTGTCGTAGCTGAAACGCGGTGTCAAATTCAAAGCTAAATCTTTATTCAAACTGCCGGAGATCTCTGCTGTGCCGATAATATTGATACCATCGCCATACCTGTAACCATTGTTATTGCGGTTCAGCGGCTGCCAGGAAGCATTGACGCCCTTACGGTAGCGATAGGAATTCTGCTGCATATCGGCATAAGCCAGCCGGGCTTCAACTGCACGCAGCTTGATATTGCTGCCATAGCCTTTGCTATCACCCTGTAGATAAGCAATTTCTTCTGCCAGTTCGGCGCGCATTTCTTCGTAATAAGTTTTTAAATAACCGGGCATTGGTTTATCTGCAGCAACCTGCTGCGCTTCCATTATCCATTTTGCCATGTCCAGACGGCTGTATGGTTTTGTCCCCGTCGGCATATCCTTGATATAACCCATTCCTTCCAGCTTATTGATATAACCATAATATCTGCTGTCCAGCGGCACATTAGTCGTCACCAGCGGCGATGCCATTGCCACACTGCTAAATGCTGCCATAACACCGGCAATAATGCTTGCCATTAAAAATTTTTTCATCCTATGTATGCCTCCTAAAATTACTAACACCGAACTTTTAACAGCTGACACTTTCCACGTAAATGACAACGTCCAGCAGCTGCTGGAATAAATAAGGTATCACCCTTACTAAAATTTATGCGGAAAGTATTCTCCTTACCATTATCCGACAATGACATTATGTCTGCATAATTATCATTTATCCAATGTTCTCCAAAATCGTTATCTATCCAAACTTCACCACAGCCTTCAAAACACATCAGTAACTGAAATGATGTTTCTAAAACTGAAAAGTCAAAACCTCTGCTGGCCTCAACCTTTTCCACATCAAAATACTTACACCGACAAATGATCTGCCGACTGCACCCAGGATAATAATTTACCAATCTAACTCCCTGACTCACGTCTTTTGACACTTCCATATTCATCACTTTGATCGCTTCTTCAAAGTGTAATTCACGTTTGTTACCTTGTTTGTCTTGACGATCATAATCATATACCCTATATGTCACATTACTGCTTTCTTGAATTTCTGCAAGCAATATTCCCGCTCCGATACCATGAACTGTTCCCGCAGGGATATAGTAAACATCGCCTTTTTTAACTGGTATTTTTTGCAGATGTTTATTCAGCGTTTTATCTAAAACCGCCTTATGTAAGATATCTTCATTAACGGGATGAACAAAACCATATACAAGAAACGCATCCTTATCTGCATCCAATACATACCACATCTCTGTTTTACCATTATCATGTTCATTGATCTTTGCATACTCATCATCTGGATGTACCTGCACTGAAAGTGACTGTTTAGCGTCAATATATTTAGCCAAAATAGGAAAACAACCACTAGACTTGGTTCCTATATATTCTGGTTTTATTTTTAATACTCTGGAGAGCGTCTGTCCTTTAAAAAAACCGTTGGCTATCAGACACTCTCCATCAGGATGTACACTGCACTCCCAGCTCTCACCTAAACAATCTATGTCAAAATTTTTGCCAAATTCTTTTTTGAGCCTGCTGCCTCCCCAAAGACGTTCTTTACCGACCGGAACAAGTTTCATGATTTCCATACTTTTACCTAAAAATATCCATTCAGCGTAAATTTTTCCTTGTCATCCACGCTTATTTTTCCCATTTGTACTTCAACCAGTTCCAACTTACTTTCAGCGATTACAGTATGTTTACAACCTTTAGCAATGGTCAGCACATCTCCCGGTCTCAAAATTTGTTCCATATCATCGACAACAGCTTTTCCTTTACCTGAAACAACGATCCAAACTTCATTTCTATTTTCATGACTATGATAGCTCATATGCTGACCATTATTCAAAATCACTTTGATCGTCATTGCATCATTCTGAACATCTATAACACTATATGTTCCCCAGCTTTTTTCAGCAAACATTGCCTCATTATCCAGTTTTTCTACATATGGCTTCATCCGCCCGCTTGCTTCTTTGTCAGATATCAATATGCCATCTCCACTGGCTGCTACGACCATGTCCTTCAGTCCCATACAGATAATAGGAAGATTAAGCTCGTTGACTATATTAATATTAACGCAAGTATCATCCATAATCACCTTGCCTTTAGCAACATCAGCCATGACCTCACTCATCATATTCCATGTACCAACATCTTTCCATTCGCCTTCATAGCGGATTACCTGAATACTTGGTTCCTTTTCAACTACAGCATAATCAAAACTGATTTTGGGCAAATCATCATATTTAGCATATAAATCACGATAATCAGTAAAATCAACAATATCATGGGCTTTATCCAGTAAATATCCTAATTTAAACGCAAAAACACCAGCATTCCACAAAGCATGTCCTGCTAAATATTTTTTAGCAGTTTCAACATCAGGTTTTTCTTTAAAAGACTGCACCGAACTTATTTTTTGGGCACAATCAGGTATTATATAGCCGTATTTGTCACTGGGATAAGTAGGCTTTATACCCATTAAGGTAAGCTTTGCTATCCCAGCTTTGACTAATTTTTCTAATTCTCCAACACACTTGTAGTAATCATTATCAACATAAGGATCTACTGGGCAAACCACAACACTTTCTTCTGCGTCTATACAGAGTTCATAATGAAGATATGCTGCTGCTAATAAAATTGCCGGAAAAGTATCTCTCCTAAAAGGTTCCACACAAATATTAATCTTCTCACCTAATTGACTTTTTATTACACTAACCTGACTTTTGCTAGTTGCAATCGTAACACTAGCCGCAGGATTAACTGTAATAATTTGTTTATATACACGTTGAATCATTGATTCGTAATTACCATTATCATCCTTAAACAGTTTAATAAACTGTTTAGAGCGAATATCATTAGAAAGCGGCCATAAACGCTTACCGCTGCCACCGGAAAGAAGAATAATATTCATAAAATCCCCTCCTTCACCAATTGAGCGATCTGTTCAACAACGCCCGTCGTCGAATAACCTTCTTCAAAATCAATGATCCTGACTTCACCGGCATACTCCCTACCGGCAACTTCCTCAGGTTTATAATCGCTGCCCTTGACTAAAACATCAGGGCGTATTTTTTCTATCAATTCTGTCGGCGTCTCCTGTTCAAACAAGACTACCGCGTCAACGCAGGCCAGCGACGCTAATACCCGTGCCCGGTCCAGCTCATGCACAAGCGGCCTGGCCGCTCCTTTCAGCTTGCGTACCGAAGCATCAGAATTCAGGCCAACGACCAGATGCTTGCCAAGCTTAGCGGCTTTTTCCAAATAACTGACATGGCCGACATGCAGAATATCAAAGCAGCCGTTAGTAAAAACGATCTTTTCTCCGCAGGACTTCCAGGTTTTAGCTAAAGATTCGATCTCAGCCCAGCTCAAAGTCCTGTAGCCACGACCCTGCTTACGTTCTTCGGCCAGCAGATCCTTCAACAGCTCGTCACGATGCACAGGATATGTACCAACTTTCGCTACAACTATCCCTGCGGCACGGTTAGCCATAAACACTGCGTCCTGCAGCGCCAGCGTCCCGGCAGCACCAGCTAAAAGCGTCGCCGCGACCGTATCGCCAGCACCGGAAACATCAAATACCTCCTGCGCCGTAGCCGGGTCATTGATAACTAAACCATCCAGCCCCGCCAAGGTCATGCCCCGTTCACTGCGGGTGACTACAACATTTTTAATCTGGTATTTTGCCTGCGCAGCCCTGGCCAGCCGCAGCACCTCTGTATCCTCATTGGCAACGACCTCGCCTGCAGCTTCGCACATCTCCTTCAAATTGGGAGTAATAAAATCACAACCTGTATATTTGGCCCAGTCCGCACCTTTCGGATCAATCAGCACCGGCACCTGATATTGGTGCGCAGTTGCGATCACCCATTGCACAAAGCTATCCGAGCAGACGCCTTTGGCATAGTCAGAAACAATGATACCATCCAGACCAGCTGACAATAATTTTTGCAGCCACAGCGATAATGCCTCTGTTTCTTCCGGAAACAAGTCGCCGGTTTCTTCAAAATCCAGACGCAGCATCTGCTGCTGCGCTCCCAAAATGCGCATCTTAGTGATCGTTTCACGCTGCGGCGACCTGATCAGGCCGCTGTAATCGATACCTTTTTCCGCCAGCATCGTTTCCAGCACTGCTCTGTTATTATCAGCGCCGGTAACGCCGCCCATAAACACCTTACATTCCAGATGCGCCAGATTAGCCGCCACATTGGCCGCCCCCCCCAGCACGGAGGTGATCCGTTTGACCTTATTGACAGGCACGGGCGCCTCCGGCGAAATACGTTTGACCTCGCCATAAAAATAGCGGTCCAGCATCACGTCGCCGATCACAGCGATTTTTAAATTTTGGATATGTTCAGCCAAAAAAGCCGTACATGACAAATTTGTCACCTTATTCACCATCCACTAATTCACATAGAATATGCCCGATAAGAATATGTATTTCCTGCGCGCGAGCTGTAACAGGACAGGGAACAGCCATGCAAATATCGCAGACTTCCGCCATTTTGCCGCCCCCCTGAGCTGTCAGGCCAATGCACTGCATTCCTTTAGCCTGAGCAGCCTCGATCGCCGCCAGTACATTTTTACTGTTGCCGGAAGTCGATAACCCCACCAATACATCACCAGTATTTCCCAAGGCCTGCACCTGACGGGCAAAAACAGTATCATAGCCATAATCGTTAGCAACTGCCGTCAAAACAGAAGTGTCTACAGTCAGGGCTATAGCCGCCAGACCGTCGCGCTCCTTTTGAAAACGCCCTACAAATTCAGCAGCCAGATGCTGGCTGTCTGCCGCGCTGCCGCCATTACCGCAGAATAAAACCTTATTGCCATTTTTCAATGCTTTTTTGATAATAGCCGCACTGGCTGCCACCTGCTCTAAAATGCCGCTAGCCGCAACATGCTGCGACAAAATAATATGTTCTGTGAAACGTTGCTTAATAATGTTCAAATCACTCATATATACCGACCAAACCTTTCGACCTTATCTAAAAATACAAACGATTGTAACTTAAGTTTATCCAATATGAGTTTACTTTCTTCGAAATCGCAATCCAATTTTTTTATCGAAGAAATATCATCCCCATAGATAATCCTATCCTGTAATTTCAATATTTTTAAAATTCCTACTTTTCTAACATCCAATGCATTATCTTCAAATACATAAAACGGCCTGTTGTAAATTAAAGCAAATGCCATGTTATGAAAAGAGTTAGTACAGACACATTCTGCATTTTTTATTAAACTCAAAAAATCAAGTGGCCCTGCATCATTGATCAAGTTTGGAGCATATGCTGCCACCCCAAAATTAACATTTATAATTTTTAAGGGCAAAGAAAATTTTTGAGCAAGTTTTTCTGCACTCTTCCTAAATTTAGACAAATTTTTGCGGCCATAAAAAACAGCCAACATATACATTTCTTTAGCAGCAAAATACTCGCATTTATAGTCTTTTAAAAGCGTGTCATAGAATGCCGAATCTACAAGTAACGTTGGATCTAAAACTACATCTACCGTTTTATGAGTACATTCTTCTAAAATTTTTTTTGCGTTTTCTTCTCTTGTACTCAATAAGCAAAAATCATCCATACAGGCAGAATATTCTTTTAGATTTTCAACTTGCGAAACACCAATACTCGCAGCATATGTTATTTTGAGTGCTTTTAGCTTAAACGGCAAATAATAAACCGTGGTAAATCCGTCATTTGCTACATTCCAGACCTGATCGCTGCCTACAATAACCACATCAAATTTATCAAATTCTTCTACTAGTTCCTCTTGACTTGTATATTCATTCATTTTTTTACTTGTAAAAACAAAATACCAGTCTCTAAAATCTGAAAATTTTTGAATTCTAGTTCTTATATGCTTTCGGAATGGCATTCTGATAATTTGTTTTGCAAACTGTGTCACATTACAATTTTTCAATTTCAGCCCATCATTATTCTCCTGTAAAACAGAATAGTAATTCACAAAAGACACATCGGCCTTGTACCGTTCTTCAAGTGTATGTTTCAATGCCATGGCCTGCATCATTGCCCCAAAATTATTGGCCTTGGAATAAGTTAAGATACCTATTTTCATAAAAAGCCCCCTTTATTCAATATCTATATAGCTTCTGCCTAACAAAGCTTTTATCTTAAGCAAAAGTTTTTTGCCTCCAAAAACAACTATGATTTTTCGTATATAATATTTGTAATTAAGCAAAGATACCGTTCTTGACAATCCCAAACTGTTATAGAGTGTATAAAAAAGGCTTCTTTGAAAGGGTCTTTTAATAGGAGCTGTAAGTGGTCCGTTAAATTTTTGCAAAAGTTTTATATCCACCGGCTGCAAATTTACAGTATTACCATTACACTTATCAATAAAGCTCTGTCCTTTATCTGTATTTGCCAATACTAATGAAACAGACCTTAAGCCATCAAACTGCGGGCATAATAAATGTGCGTTATTAAAATCACCTATGGTAATATCACCAATTCTATTTGTTCCTGTAAATTGACAGCAATAACAAGTTTCACGCATTGCCAAATCAGCAAAATATGTTTGCATATAATAATCATCATCCGATTTTTTGATAATAATCTCGTCATTTACTTTATATAAGTTCCAGTGGGAACCTTCAGGGCTATCTTTTGTTACAGACCTTTTGTAACGGAAATAATGTTCTGCAACAGCCCCATCCCATCTTTTTTTACATTCTTCAAGATGCGTATGGTAGACAGACTGTGACATGACTCCATGACAAACCAAATCAACAAAAATGCAGCTTGTCAGTTCGGCCTTTTGCGCTAAAAGTGTGTTCTTGATACCACTTAATATACAAGGCGTACCTATAATCAAGCAAACAGCTTCGTTTGAAATTGCTGAAATAAGACTTTCATAAAAAGACTTATTTAGAAAGGCCTGACAATACTTAGATTTATAAAATCGTTCTAAATCTCTATAATCCGTACATACATCGTATGCCACTTTACCCAAATCATTCTTTACAGCAAATACTTGGACATTAGCACTATTATTGAAAAGATATTTTGCAAAACTTCCAAACATGCCACCGGAAGAACTTTGCTTTAAAATTGATTCATCAGTTGAATAACCGGCATAGCTCGTCAGAACTTTATTTTTATGATTTAATTTCTGCGGACAAACCTGTAAACATTTACCACAATTTATACATTTTGATTTATCTATTTGTACGACAAAAAATTTCTCAGCATTTTCAACCATCTGTATAGCATCCACTGGGCAAATCAAACTGCAAGCTGCACAGCCATAGCAATTTTCACTTTCAACACATGACATGTCATCCGTCTCCATTCATTTTGACATAAATACATACCTGTAATTTTTGACGAACATTATAATAATAATCACATCAAGCAAGGCCGCGAAATAAATATTATAATTTATAAGACAAGCAACAACTACTAATAAACCCAGCAAGATTATTGTTTCGCAAGCTAAATTATCAACCTTTAAATATTTTCTACAGTCTATAATCCGATAAGCTATTATAGAAAGATATCCCAAACAACTTGCCATAATACAGCCGCCAATTTCATAAGCAGGAATCAAAACAATAAACATAACCAAACTTACCGCCGCACCAATAACTGTTGACAAAAAAACGCCCCGTGTATCCTTAACTACCAGATAAATCACACCCCAAAAAGATGGTAAAGTTACCAGAAAACCTAAAACCACCATAAACGGAATATACTGTATAGCTTCACTAAATGTCTTAGACAAAGCAAAGGAAGCTAATGGTACCAAAATCAACAATAAAACAAAACTAAAAAAAGCAGCCATCAGCACAAACTTTTTATAAACAGCAGAGAAAAAAGTGTTCCTATCCAAATCCGTATAAGATTGTACAGCGCTTATTTGCCATGACTTCTGAAATACATCAACTAAAACTACTATGATCATCATAAATTTATAAGCAGCTGAATAAATTCCGCTGGCAGCAACACTGCAAAAATAAGCTAAAAAATAGCGTCCTGAAATACTTGTGATCCATGCTGATATAGAATTAAAAGATAACGGAATGCCATATTGCAGCATCTGAACCATAAGTTTTTCATCGGGAAATCGCAGCCCGTACCTTTTGATCAACTTATAAAACCCTATTGCTATTACGCAAATACTTGCAGTGACAAAAGAATAAACATATCCTCTTACTTTTAAATCCAAACACAGCAAAAATATAACATTACAAATCAATAAAGAAACAGCGAACAGAATATTTAACCACGAAAAAGTTTTTAATTGACCAATGCCTCTAAAAAACTGGGTTATAGATTCCCTTAACGCAAATAACATGTACAGCAGCAAAATATAATCAAGATACGCTATTTCAAAAAAGCTCTCTGCAGCATAAGCTGCCATTACTAAAAACAAACTGCTGATGGCTGGCAAAAATATTGTTATACTAAAAACTGCCTCTTTACTGAAACTTGCGTCTAAAGCAAAGCGCACCCCAGCATCAGCTATAGAACAAGAAAAAATCAACAAACATAAATTTACCAGATTATAGATCAGCTCACTGGCGCCATATTCCGCAGGAGTCAGCATTGCGGTATGGATAGGAATGAGCAAAAATACAATGCCTTTGGAAAGGATATTGCCAATCCCTATGACTGCTGTATCCCTCAGAAATTTTTGCTCTTTATTCTCAACTTCCATACATCACCTGTTCAACCTTAATTTAACCGAAAAAAGAATTACGCAAAGTAACAAAAACAATATCCTTAAATAAGCTAACCATAGCAAGGAACTCTGAAATAAGATATAAGCAAATATATCCTTTATAAAAAGCAAAGACATAATAAATATCAAAAAATGTTTTTGAGATGGAAAACAGCACTGCTTAGAAAAATGATCCAAAGCAGCTAAAATATAGCCATAAAGCAAACCTGTGCTAATGACACCAAGATACCCGAAAGACAAAAATGGCTCGCAAAACAGGCCCCCTCGCATACCAGGATGCGAATCAGAAAGACCTACCAGTCTATTTGTATAGCTTGAAGTATTCCAAGTATGTCTAAATTCAGAATATTCTTTGGGTATGAACGAAATAATACCAGCAACGATATTGCGGCCCAGCATATATTTCCCATCCCAACATTCAAGGATAACGCCAAAGTCACGTATATCAGCAATATTATTACCAAATAAAACGCGGTCAGTTAAAGAATAACTTAACATATAGCTGGTATTACTATCTGTACGATATTGTTCTACAGCAAAAAAAACTACGGTCAGTACAAGAAATGAAATCAATATTTTTTTGAAAATAGTCTTGTTTTTGTTAATAATAATATAGCCAAACAAAAAGGAAACAAAAGGATATATCAATGTTGACCGAGCGCCGTAAATATTTAAAATAATTACGGAAAAGATTATTTGGAGAATTATTTTTAACCTGGATTTAGAAACATATAGCGCAATAAGTGAAAAGAATAAAAAGATTGGCTGCCCAACTACAATAAAAGCATTGCTCAAAGCAGAATAAATCCCTGCTGTCATAAAAAAAACTCTCAGATTTACAAATAAACCGCTAGTCGTTATTCCATAAAACAGCAAATATGCACAAATAAAATTATTGATTTGATACATCAATAGAAACTGATTCTCATGCTGCAATATTCTATTGATTGCATATTCACACTTCTTAACTGGCCAAAGTATAATATTATTAAATGTATTTTTCCTTTTGAGTATGAAAAAACAAAATCCACCCAAAAAAACAGCCATAAAACCCAAGATATTAATGTACCAAGCCCAATCAATAAACGGCATAGAATATGACCAATTATAAAAAAACCTTAAATCTAACAAACGATCAGCTCCCATAAAGGGATAAAAAACCAATACTGTCAAAAAATAAACAACTAATAGGCTACCATGCCATAAATCAATCAGATATCCTTTTTTATAACAACGAAAATAATAAGAAAGCAAAAAATGCAGAATCAAAATTACATCCAGGACTCCAACTAAGGCGGTAATCTTCAGATATCCATTAAAAAAATCAAAAGTTTCAAACATCGCTATTTTTTCCCTCTTATTTTATTAAACATATCTGCAAATTCTGCAAACACTTCTTCTACTGATATGGATTTATTACATTCCAATGTTTTTTTCTTGCATTTATCACTTCTGCAACAAGGCTTACAGGGGAGATCTTTGCCAATACACCTAGTTTGGCCATTATAATTGTAAGGTCTCCACCAGCAAATCAAATTGTTAGTAAAAATATCAATTGTTGGCATACCATAAGCTGCGGCTATATGAGCCGCTCCGCTGTCATTTGAAATAAAACAATCACAAAATCCAACTAACTGGATATAATTTTCAATACTTTCATTTACAATTATGTATTCTCCCTGCAAATAACGTATGGCATTATCTACACACACCTTATCCCCGGGACCGGAAAATATCACAAAAAATATATTCTCGTATTCTTCCTGAATTTTCTTCAACAATTCACCATAATATATCCACTCTCTAACCTTGCCACTGGCGCCGGGATGCACACCCAGTATTATTTTTCCATTTAAAGAGTATGATGCAAAATACTCTTTGACATAATCCTGACCTTTAAAATCCAATTTTAATATTGGATACTTATCAATATCATCATATTTGCAACCAAGCTGATCCAGTATATAGATCCTGTCTTCAATAGCATGGGAATACTGATCACTATAATCTGCCGGTAAAGGGTCAGTCAAAAGGAAGTCTCCACCAGTTCTAGTATGGGATATCTTTCTTTTTGCATTAACAAAATACATATAAAGGATATCCCTAAAATCTCCGCGAGGATTGATCGCCAAATCATAAAAATGTTTATTCAAAATACCAAGCACTTCTTTTTTCTTTGCCCAGGAAGCTTCCAGGGAAAGTCCAACAAAGTCATCGATCAAGTCTAGATTTTTTAACACTCCATACGTAAAAGGTCTTGCGCATACTATAATGCTGGCAGAAGGCGCATTCAGTCTTAGTATCCTGAGAAAACCCAATAACATTACCATGTCACCTAATAAATCAATCGTGTCCAGTATTAAGATATTTTTTACCTCTTTCCAGTTAATTGGCTGATCGTTTCTTTTTTCGTGGAAAAAGGGTTTGATAAAAAATGAAAATACCTCTATTGGAATTTTTTGTGACATTCTCATTCTTTGCATATAAACTGACCCCTATCACTTAATAATGTTTATTTTCTTAATAGTAGATTCGTCACGGCCTTTAATTTTAACGGAACAAACACCCCTGCTATAAATTCAATCAAATATAAAAATTCACTGTTTATATGTAGTATCTTATAACCTAAAATAACAACTATTTTAAGCGGCAGCCACGAAAGCAAATAGATATGATAATAGTAACCATTACAAAAATCTAAAAACTTATACTCTTTGTTTACGTAAAAAATAGCTATTAACATCACAAAATAAGAATTTACTAACGATAGTAAAAAATTAATAGCTTCATTAGATACCAAAATTAAATAAGCTGTATTCAGTACAGCTATAATTATTAGGGTTTGATAATCATAGTAAACAAACCTTTGTAATACAGCCTTATATTTTGCTATCATATAGCCTAAAATAAAATACACCATATAAAATAAAACGCCTGTAATATTAAATATTTTTATATCAGAAAACAAAGAATAGCAATGTGCTAGAACACCGACAATTAACCAACAGGCATCAACTATACTATTGTTACTGTATTTCAATATGGGTGCAATCAAAAACAGTAAAAATAATGTTGGAAGAAACCAAAATTGAGTAATAACATTGTCCCAAGGATAAATTAGATTATTTAGAAAAGCAGAACATGAGAATTGAATTTTTACACTGTTAAAATTATTCAGTAATACTCGCGGAAGAAAAAACAGACTGCTAATAATGATATATGGTACTAACAACCTACTCGCTTTTTTTTTGATATGGTCTAAGAAATTGCTATATCGACTATGAAAAAACAAATAACCACTAAGCAACATAAAAATTGCCATAAAAAAAGAACCAATGAACTTAAGTACATATTGCCAAAATAGACTTGGAGGCGGCGTTAAAATAGAATGACTGGCAACTACAGTTAATACAGCAATACATTGCATTATATTCAATACATCTGATTCGTACCTACTCAAAACTTACTCCCCTCCCCATGAAATATAAATTCACCTAATTGCCTTTTCTATATTTTTACTCCATTTTAAAATCGGAATTTCTACTAATTTCGTTACCAATATACTAAACACAATTGCAGCAATAAACTTTATTATGACATCTTGAAAACTGGCAAAACCGCCACTTTCCAAATCACAAACTTTTTTAATCAAGGAATAAGGTATTTCTGCACCAAGAAAGAAGGTAAAACCTACCTCTCCCAATTTTATAAATAATTTGAAATTCATCTTCAAGAATATAATGGACATAAAAATAAAAAATCCCAGATTATAGGCAATAAAATAAGATATCCAGTCTCCATGTACCAATCCTTTCCCATAAGAAAGATAACCGCCCAGTAGTAAACTTATTTCAAACAAAAGAAGCATAGTATATATTCTAACCGGCATATCTCGTTGAACTTTTTTATAATAAAGTATTCCTAAAAACGAGACATTTATCAATAAGAAAATAGCTGTGGGCCATGGTTTACTTGTAAAATATCTAAGAGTACCGCATAAGACCGTCAGCACGCTGGTAATGACAATAGTAAATTCTATATTTAATAAATATAATTTTTTAAAATTTGCCTCCGAAAACAATTCTTTTACACCGTAAATTGCCATGAATATGAAGAATATAATTTGTATTGGCATCATCCAGCTAGCTCCAAGGATTGATTTATACCCAAGGAATTCCTGAAATAGCGTAAAGTTAGTCAAAATCTGCATTATAGAAAACTGTTTTTCAAAAGTTATACATGCCAATATTAAAAGTAACCAATAAACCGGGTACATTCTGCAAAATCTATTAAATATATATTGTTTTAAACTTTTCTTGTATCGTGATGAATATGCTAAAATTCCTGAAATAAGGAAAAATAATACAACTCCTATTCTTCCCGAAATAAAAAGGAGCTCTTTTGATAAATTTAAATTCAAATGACTGAAAAACACCAGTAAAACTGCTATCCCTCTCAATGTCGCTATTTGTTGCCCATTATGTTTTAACCAATCAAAATTTTGCATACACTCATAATCCCTTCACGAGGAAACCACTTTAATTATTCTTAAACCAATCTATATAACTATGTACAATATCAATCCATTGCTGTTTAGCCTGCCAATCAAGCTGCTGCTTTGCATTATTTTCACTACCTACAAGATGTTCCGGGTCAAACAGATTTTTATTTCCATTGAATGTTACCGGTACATTGATTCCATAGTAATCTGCTGCTTCTTTAAGAAAGTCACAATTTTTCACTGCCTTACCGTTACAGGCATTAAAGACATATTGCGTTGCGTTACGCTGCATAGTTATTTTATAAACTAAATCAACGACATCAGACGGCGATATCCAGTCTCTTTCCTCCTGACCGGTTCCCCAAAATTCAGTAATTCCATTTTTAAATTTATTACATGCATCCCACATTAACTGTTTTTGCAAACCGGGACCACAAATAGAAAAAGGTCTGATAATATTTATAGCCAAAGCAAATCTGTTTCTATAATAATGGCACAACTCTTCTGCAATTTTTTTATGTTCGCCATAAAATGACAGCGGCTTTAATTCTCCAGTCTCTTCCGCCAATTTATTGCCAGTATCACCATAAACAGCAGCACTGGAAAAGTACACTACTTTTGCCTCTGGCTGATATAATCTAACATATTCCAACAAATCATTAGTACAGCAAACCGTACTCTCAAATAACTCTCTAACATTCTTTTCTACCATTGATACACTGCTTGAACCAGCACAGTGTACTACAACAGACAGCTTTTCTTTTATGCTTAATAAAGCAGCAAAATCAAGATAATCGAAATAACATTTATAAAAAGTGTGTTTTTGCCTTGACGTAATTTCCCCCAGACCAAAACCAATAACCTGATAGCCCTCTCTTTTAAATCGAAGCGCAGTATGATAACCTAAAAAGCCAAAAGCTCCTGTAATCAATACAAATTTATCCATTAAAATCACCACTATATCTCTATAAACTTTCTTGCGGCACTTTCAGCGCTGAAATTCTTTTTATGCAGTTTACACAGGTCTACATATTGTATCCTATTTTCTAGCAGCTCATGTAACGCTTCTGTCAGTGAAATGATATCAGGTTCTGCAACAACACCTACACCCTTATCGTTCACAAAATAATATGTCCCATTATTAGAATATCTTGTAGTAAGTGTAGGAACATCGGCAGCCATAGCTTCTATCACGCTCACCGGCAATCCTTCCCTTTCCGAAGGGAATATTAAAGCAATACTATCGGCCAATAAGCTTATCTTTTTTTCTTCAGTCACAAAACCATGAAATATTATATTTTTATAATTGTATTTTTTGCGTAAGAATTCCAACATACTGCCATCACCAATCAAGTGCAAAATATACTCTTGATTATGCTCTGCATTGTATTGCAATACAGTTTCAATAGCCATTTCAGGATGTTTATGCTGCTCCATGCGGCCAATAAAAATAAAATGTTTCGGTTCTCCACTATAGAATTTTTTTAGTTCAATTGAGCTTGGAATAACTAATAACTTCTTACCGTCACATATCTTCAGGGCCTTCTCTTTAACAACATCGCTTATGCAAACAACTTGATCCGCACATTTCATTTCTAAACTAAACAACAATTCCCAAAATCTTCCATGTCTATATTCCACAAAGTCCAGTATTTTTTTCGATTTTGTAAAATATGTTAGCCACGTATGAAAAATCGGAAATTGCGAAAATATAACCCTATCATAACTATTTGCACCAAGTCTTGAAGCAACCTTCAGTGAGTACTGAATAATAGTTTTCAGGCTGCGGGATTTTAAGCCACCACCACCGATGTAATTTTTATTCTTAATAACTCTCAAAATATTTATTTCGTTATAATTTTCCTGGTCACTTAAAGCTTCATCATATTTAATTGTGTAAACATCCACCTTATGACCTTGTTTGGCAACATATTCAAGTATTTCTAAAAGTCTTTGTTCCTGCCCACCACTGTGCGGATAAAAAAATTCAGAAACAACTGCTATTTTCATAAAATACCAACTTTCTAATACTCCGACTATTTACAAGTCAATGCGGCAGCTTCTTTTTGCGCCAGTTTTCTGTCATGTTCCGCCATAATACGGATAAGTTGCTCATAGCTGGTTTTTTGAGGATTCCAGCCTAAAACAGTTTTGGCTTTAGTTGGATCACCTAATAAATTATCTACATCTGTAGGCCTGAACCACTGTGGATTGACGCAAACTATCATTTTACCGGTTCTTGCATCATATCCTCTTTCATTCACACCTTCTCCTTCCCAGCGTATTTCTATACCGTTCACCCTAAACACTTTTTCTGTAAAATCGCGTACCGTATGTTGCTCACCGGTAGCAATAACAAAGTCTTCTGGCGTATCATGCTGCAACATCAACCACATACATTCAACATAATCTTTTGCATAACCCCAATCACGCAGGGAGTCTAAATTACCTAATTCCAAATGATCTTGGATACCTTCTGCGATCCGGCCCGCCGCCAAAGTTATTTTACGAGTTACAAAGTTTTCGCCGCGACGTTCAGATTCGTGGTTAAATAAAATACCGTTACAAGCAAACATACCGTATGCCTCACGATATTCTTTGGTGATCCAAAAACCATACTGTTTAGCAACGGCATAAGGACTGTAGGGATGAAAAGGGGTATTTTCATTTTGAGGTATTTCTTCAACTTTACCGTACAATTCGCTTGTGGAAGCCTGATAAATTTTCGTTTTTTCAATAAGTCCAAGAATCCTAACCGCTTCTAGAATACGCAATACACCAATGGCATCTACATCTCCCGAATATTCAGGAACATCAAAGGATACTTGTACATGGGACTGAGCAGCCAAATTGTAAATTTCGTCAGGTTGGATAAGGCTAATGACACGAATAAGCGATGAAGAATCTGACAAATCGCCATCATGTAACCGAATCTCATTTGCTAAAATCAAATGATCTATACGTGAGGTATTTGAAATAGATGCTCTGCGAGTTACACCATGCACCTCATATCCTTTTTCTAACAAAAACTCTGCCAAGTATGAACCATCTTGACCGGTAATACCCGTAATCAATGCCTTCTTCAAAATTTCTACTCCTTTATTTTATAATCTGTAATAACTATCTTATCTTTTCACAAAATATCCTCATCATCATATGATCAAAGCTCATATGGATATCTTCTGTTATCTGCATGTCGTCTACAGGTACATGCATAACATAATCAGCTAGTTCTTTTAATTTTCCGCCACTGTAACCTGTAAGGCCAATAACTTCAGCACCAATTTCTTTAGCATATTCAACAGCTTTAATTATATTTTTAGAATTTCCGCTTCCCGAAATAGCTATGATCAAATCATCTTTTTTCAGACTTCCTTTTAGCTGAAGCAAAAAAATATCATCATACCCTATATCATTAGCAATGGCCGTTACGATAGGTGTATTATCACTTAAACAAATAACATTAAACTTTTTACAGACTTCGCTTGATATCCCTTTATTAAAATCACACACAAAATGGCTGGCCGTTGCCGCACTGCCGCCGTTTCCCATCGTATATACAGTTGCACCACGCTGCCATGCTTTTGTAATAGCGTTCATCGCTTTATTTATTGCTTCAATATCAAGATGCTGTATAACACCTATTTCTTTATCAAAATACTTTTTTATTTCTTCTCTGTAATCAGTCATTATTTCCCTGCTTTCAATATTTCTTATCCTTTTCCCAAGCTAGTGCTGTTTCTAATATATTTTCCAAAGAGCTATTTACAAGCTTCCAACCTAACAGTTCTTTGGCTTTTGTATTAGAAGCTACTAACACCGCCGGATCGCCAGCTCTGCGTTCAGCTATTTCATAAGGTACTTTGATGCCGCTCATTTTTTCAAACGCTTCTATAATTTCCAACACTGTAAATCCATCACTGCTGCCCAGGTTAAACTGTTCTGACACATTATTTTGCATAATATACTGCAAACCAAGATAATGGGCAGCGGCAAGATCTTCTACATGTACAAAGTCACGCACACAACTGCCGTCTTTGGTCTCATAATCATTGCCGAATACCTTTAATGTCTTATTTTTATTCAAGGCAGCACGAATCACCAAGGGTATCAGATGGCTTTCAGGATCATGGTTTTCTCCCAATAAACCATCGTGGGAACATCCTGCTGCATTAAAATATCTGAAAGAACAGGAGTGCAGGCCATAAGCTTTTTCATAGTCAGCCAGTATTTTTTCACCGATCAGTTTTGTCATACCATAAGGGTTGATGGGATTTTGAGGATGAGCTTCATCAATAGGTATATATTGAGGTTCCCCGAAGGTTGCTGCTGAAGAAGAAAAAACAAAATACTTTATCCCCGCTGCTACTGCTGCATCCAGTAAAGTCAACATTTTAGTAACATTGTTATCATAATATCTTTGCGGACGCGTTACGGAGTCGGGTACAGAAGCGAATGCGGCAAAGTGGACTATGGCGTCAAATTTTTCTGCTGCCAAAAATTTCTGTATAAATTCTTTGTCACCAAAATCACCTTGTACAAATTTCCCAACTATAACTGCTTCGGCATGTCCATCGCTCAAATCGTCCAGAACTACAGTTTCTACACCCTGCTCAAAAAAATACCTGTTACAATGGCTTCCTATATAACCTGCGCCGCCTGTAATCAAAACCTTCATTATTTTGTCACTCCTGTTATATATTCTGCAGCTTCCAGTAAACTGCTACACTTGTGATCAGCACCTAGTCCCTGTTCACTAATGGCAATCGTCTTGACGCCGTAAGCTTTACCAGCTTCAATATCCGTTTCACTATCCCCAACCATAAACGACTGGTTTCTATTTACCGGATATTTTATTTCCGCCTGTAAAAATAATCCCGTTTGCGGTTTCCTGCATTTACATTCGTTATTATTATGCGGACAAACAAAGATATCTGTTATGATGGCAGACTTTTGTTTTAATTCATGGCACATTTTCTGATGAATGTTTTGCAAATCTATCTCCGTCATCATTCCTCTGGCTATACCGCGCTGGTTAGACACGATAATTACTATAAACCCACTCTGATTTAATAATTTAATAGCCTTTGCCACATCAGGCAAAAACTGAAACTCCTGCCAATTTTTTATATAATCATGTTCAGCAGCTTTTTTATTTATAACTCCATCCCTATCCAAAAACACTACTTTATTAAACAAAATAAACTACCCTGCTACCATAACGAGCAATCCTGAAATTCAGTTCTATCAATCCTACTGCTTCACGTACCGCATTCTGGTATTGCTCGTCACAATACAGCAGAATAAAACCGCCACCACCGGCGCCCAACAGCTTACCGCCGCTGGCTCCAGCCTCCAAGGCTTTATTGTAATAGTTATCAATCGCATCATTAGAAATACTGCTTGTTATAGACTTCTTTTTCTGCCAGCCAGCATCCAGCATCTCTGCAAATCGGTTATCAAAGCCACTTTCCATCAACAGATGTTTCATGTCATTTGCCTGTTCACGCATATAATTCAAAACATCCATTTTTTTACTGATTTCCGCACTTTGTTCTGCCAAAATACCATCAGCACTGCGTTTGATTCCTGTATAAAACATCATTAACTTGTTGTCCATTAATCTTTTATCTTCTTCTGTTATATCAATTTTTTCTCTATTTACAATTCCATTGCGTTCAAACGCAAAATAATTTACGCCACCATAAGCCGCCGCAAATTGATCCTGCTTGCCGATAGGATGCCCTAAAATATCAATTTCAATCTGGCAGGCTTTATCAGCCAGCTCATGTGCTGATAAACGCTCACCACAATAGGAATAAAGTGCGTTCAATAATCCTACTGTAAAACTGCTGCTTGATCCCAGCCCTGTTCCTGCAGGAATATCGGAAATGGACGTAATTTCTACCCCTTTTTCTACTCCCGCCATCTGCATACAGGCTTTTGCAATATCATGCTGAATCTCTTTTAAAGAATCTACTATTTCTGTTTTAGAATAACTTATACGAATCGTATCATCGAATCTTTTATTCATCGTAATATAAACATATTTATTGATAGCCGCACTTACTACCGCTCCATATCCCTGTTCATAGTAAGCAGGCAAATCAGTCCCACCGCCAGTAAAACTGATGCGTAAAGGTGTCTTAGTGATTATCACAGCTGCCACTCCTTCTGAGCTTTTTCATAATTATCCAGATTACCTATATCCAACAAATAGTCTTTTATTTCATAGCCGTACATTTTATTTATTAATTTCGGCAACACATCTTTGCCAAAATCTATGAACTTCTGATTGGGTAAGTATTTAAATATCTCCTGACCTGTTACATAGATACCTGCATTGGCTAAATTACTTTTTGGTGATTCCGGTTTTTCTATAAACTCATAAATCAAACTCTGCGAATCGATGGCCGCAATGCCACATTCTTTGGGTTTATTTGTATAAAACAATCCCATAGTCAAAGTACTTTGATTACGTCTATGAAAAGCAATCAGCTCGGTTAGATTTGCATTAGTCAGGTTATCAGCATAACAAACCAAAAAATCGCTTTCGCCTTCAACAAAACTTTTATTTGCCAATATCGTACCGCCGCTTCCCAATAGTTCTTTTTCGTATGCTTCAATCAATCTGACGCCTGTATTTTTAGCATTATATATTTTTATGAATTCTCGTACGGCACAAGGCAGATAGTGTGTATTTACTAATACTTCAGTAATATTGTGCTTTTCAAATAATTCCATCCACCAGGCTAATAAAGGCTTTCCGCAAATTGGTACCATACATTTTGGAACTGTATCAGTAAGTGGTTTTAATCGTGTGCCATAACCGGCAGCTAATAAAAATACTTTCATCTCAATATGCACCTTTTTTACTAAATACTATTGCTATCGTTTTAAATAATATTTTTATATCCATCCATAAAGTTCTATTTTTTACATACCATGTAACCATATCCACTCTTGTCTGATAATCAACATCGCTTCTGCCACTTATCTGCCAATAACCGGTAATACCAGGTTTTACCGAATAGTAGTATTCTATATCTTTTCCAAATTTCTTTATTTCGTCTGCAACAATTTGCCTGGGTCCAACCAGGCTCATTTCACCTTTTAAAACATTAAATAACTGTGGCAATTCATCTAAACTGCTTTTCCTTAATTTTTCACCGATTTTAGTAATCCTAGGATCATTTTTTAATTTATAATATTTTTCCCATTCTTCCCTTGCTTCTTCATTTTCCCTAAGATACTGTACAAGACGTTCTTGAGCATTTATTACCATGCTTCTGAATTTATAACATTTAAAAATCTTGCCATTTTTACCCACACAGTCATATGCAAAGATCACAGGTCCTGGATTTTCTTTTTTTATTCTGTAGGCTATATAGGCTAAAAGCGGGCTTATACATATCGTTCCTACAAATGTTAATGTAAAGTCAAAAACAGTCTTTCCTAATTCACCAGCTTTAACCATTACTGCATATTCCACCCCTATGCAATTATTTTGTATTATCTGTTCAATACCTGCGCAGCTTCCACCTTACTTCTGGCGACGAACGTCCCCCCCGGATGTACTCTCGGAACCATAGTAATAGTAGTACCCATAGCCATGTGTATGGGCCATCTCTACCTTATTAAGGATGACTCCCAGAATATGCGTACCTGCCTGCAGCAGTCTTTGTTTAGCTTCTTTAGCTACTGCAGGCGTCACATCGCCGGAGCTGATGATCATGACCAGTCCGTCCACCTTACCGGATAATACTGCCGCATCAGTGACTGGCATGATCGGCGGCGTATCAATAAGGATATAGTCATAGTCAGGTTTCAGCTGCTCTAAGATCTGTTCCATCCTGTGGCTGCCCAAAAGCTCGGAAGGATTGGGCGCTACCGGCCCGCTGGCTAAAAGCTCCAAATTCTCTATGCCGGTCTTTTGAATGAGCGTCTGCACGGCTTCGTTCGCTGAGATACAGTTACTCAGACCTTTATTAGTCATTTTAAATATTTTATGCTGAGCCGGGTTGCGCATATCACAGTCCATCAAAAGTACTTTATGCCCGGCCTGGGCCATTACTGCCGCCAGGTTGCTGATCGTCGTACTTTTGCCTTCGTTTGGCGTGGCGCTGGTAACAATGATCGTTTTCAGCTCCTGGCCGATGTTGGAAAACTGGATATTGGTCCTGATCGTTCTATAGGCTTCTGCTACCGGCGATTTGGCATCACGGTCGGCAATCAGTGTTATCGTTTCCATAAATACCTCCGCACTTTATCAGCAAGGCTTTCCTGCTGCTGTTCTTTCTTAAGACTCCTATTCAATGACTCATAGTCCGGCACCGAACCCAGAACAGGCAGATCCAAATAGTTTGCTACGTCGTCTGTCGTCTTAATGGTCCTGTTCAGCAGTTCTTTGGCAATAACAAAACCGCTGCCGCCGAAGATTCCCAAAAAAGCTGCCAGCAACAAAGTCAATACTTTTTTCGGTTTTATCGGGTCTTCCGGCAGTGTTGCCGTATCCACTACCTGAACTTCTGTTGATACTGCAACTTCGGCTACCTTGGCTTCTTCCAGGCGTTTGGCCAGCATAATGTAGATCTCATCGGCTACGCTGACGTCGCGCATCAGGCTCAGATATTTTTGTTCTTTGTCTGACAGCTGTTCCACGTCTTCCTGATTTCTTTTATCCAGACGTTCCAGCTCGGCAAGGTTACTTTCGGCTACGCTGATCGCCGCTTCGCTGCCGAATTTACTGGTCAGCAGCTGCTGGTGCACAGGGTTATCCGACGGCGCCTGCAGTGCGGCCACTTTGGCGATTTCCTGCTGCAGCTTGTTTTTTAAATTGGCGATAGCGTCTTCTGTTTCGATGACTTTAGGATGTTTGGCTGTATATTTGTCCAGGAAATCTATCCTCTGGGTCTCCAGCTCGGCTAATTTGGCATTATACTGCTTGATAACGGCGTTATCTGCCGTCGCTTTGGCTTCGCCGCCCAGCTGCTGATCTGTTGCTGAAAGCCGCGCCTGCGCTGTGGCCAATGCCACCTTGTTTTCTGCCCGCAGCTTATCGACGATACCCATTTTATCCGCTGCCAGCTTCATTTCGTCCGTCGGTGACAGGATCTTGCTGGCTTTTTTATATTCGGTCAGCCTGCTTTCGGCTGCTTCCAGCTCGGCTTTAGAGGCTACGACCCGCTCTTCGATAAAGGTGCGGGTCATTTTTTGTTCTTCGCGTACCAGGCCGGTCAAACGCTGCAAAAAGCCGTTAACGATCAGGTCGTTGGCTTTTTGGGCACTTTCCGGCGTATCGGCGTTAACCGTGACTTTTAAGATCTCAGTATCCTTAAATGGGTTGGTCGTGATCCTGTTTTTAATATAGTCTTCGTATTTTGGATATTTACCGTCACTGTCTGGTTCTTCCGTCTGCTCAATGACCGGCACGATGACGCTGCGGCTTTTTAAGATTTCCGCATAGGTGCTCATCAGCTGCTTGCTTGCCATAGTATTACCCATAGGCATGCTTTCCAAAAGCGACGAACCTATGCCCTTGGGCTGCTTGATACGCAGCAGCGAATCGGATTCATAGACCGGTGAAGCTATAAGTAAATACAGCCCGGCGGCAACTATACAGCCGCCGGTGACTTTAGCGATGAACCTTGCGTTTTTCTGCACTATATGCGCCAGTTCGCGCAGATCAATGGTGATTTCGTCTTCCACTTTATCTCTCCTCAGATCAGTCGTTATTTTTGATTTCCGATACCATGTATGCGCCGCTGATGAAGGGCATAATGTCGCGGCCGATATCGATTTTGCCGTTGCTGGTCAGATACAGGCAGTCACCTTCATTAAGGACATAGTTTTGGCTCTGATCAGATTTTTTAAGAAAATCATTGATATTGACCAATACAGGTTCTTCTGCGCCTTTCCTGATCAGAAAAATTTTCTTTTTGGCGGCTTTTTCTGTAAAGCCTTCCGCTTTGCCCAGAGCGTCTAAAATTCGGTGGCTTTTTTCCAGTTCGTACAGTCCCGGTTTTTTTACTTCCCCCAGCACATAAACACGTGTCGTCCCCAGTTTAACGATATTGATACTGACCCGAGGTCTGACAAGGTATTCAGCCAGATTTGCTTCTAAAGTCTGCGTAAATTCTGCTACAGTTTTTCCTGTCACGTCTATATCGCCGATCAGGGGGAAAGACACTTTCCCATCGGGGCGCACTGTATAAGGAGTAGTGTTACTGTTGGGCGAGCTGCTAAGGTCCTCATGTCCGTAGACTACTACCTGCAGCTGGTCGCCCGGACACATAATATAGTCGTTGTCTGCTGCTGACGCTGCTGCCAGCCCCTGCAGGCTCAGCGCCAGGGTAAGCGCCAAAATTGTTTTCTTCATCGGGATTCTCCTTTTTCTCTTTACTTCAATCTTTAATTTATTATTTGCCAAAGAGTTTCTGCCAAAAGCTCTTTGGTTTGTCTTCTAAAAGTACTTTAGGCTGCTTGAGCTCTATTTGCTGATTTTTTAAGATCGTCTGGGGATTTGTTTCTGTTATTTGCCGCAGTTTTTCTTCTCCGACCAGCTGTTTAATCACTGCTGCCGCTTTAGACATATCTGTATTCCGGCCTTCGCTGCGGTGTCCGTCGGACCCTAACAAATCAACAAGCCCCTTGTTCAGCAGCGCTTTAGCATTTTCGCAAACGCTACTGCCGAACATGCCGGTAAAGCTGCCGCTGTTGCACTGCATAAGTATGCCGCGCCGGCGCCACAGCAGTATGAGATCTGGATTTTCATTTAATTTTTGGTATCTTTCCGGATGGGCAAGGATCGGCGTTATCCCCTTCAGCTCCAGCTCATACCAGAATTCATCGGCATAGACAGGGATTTCCGCCGCTGGCAGTTCGACCAGCAGATAACTGCCGCCGTTCAGGCAGTAGGCTCCTTCCTCTCCCAGTTCTGTTAAGAGTTCCCAGTTCATCTGTACTTCCGCACCAGGATAGAGTGTAATATCTATCTGTTCTTCCAACGCCAGTTGCTGCAGCCGCTGTGTTTTTTCTTTTATTTCTACCCATGAAGGCTTAGCTGCCTTTTCAATAACATGCGGTGTGGCAAAAATTGCTTTAGTCTCATTACCTGCAGCTATCTGCAGCATTTGCACCGACATATCCAGGTTTTTTGAGCCGTCGTCCAGGTTCCATAAAATATGTGCATGTGTATCCAGCAAATGATCACCTTTATCTGTTTTAAACTTTATTTTAACAATCAGTTTTGCAATAACTGTAATTCATGTCTTAATATTAGATAAAATAACTAATATATTCTTTTTATTAATTTTAGATTATATCACACTTGTACCCCCCCGCAAGACATAAGCACGTTTTCTTTTATATTTAAGTATGCTTTTTGCTCGTACTTATATTTTCATCGTACTTGTGATGTAATATTTACAATATCACTTGCCAGCAACTATTTATTATCGTAAATTAAGTTCTTGCTTTTTTAAATTATACATATCAGGTATAATCAAGCCTTAATTATTCAATATTTTCTTACTTATTTTTATATCTTTTTTAATATATAAAAAACTTCCCCAATATTTTATAATTATTGTACCACGGTTGTACCCCCCCGCAAGACATAAGCACGTTTTCTTTTATATTTCAGTCTGCTTTTTGCCCGTACTTATATTTTCATCGTACCTGTGCAGCAATATTTACAATATCACTTGTCAGCACCGCCTCTGCTGACATGCAAAAGCCGGACTCTATTCCCATAGAGCCCGGCAAAAAAATAACCGCTCTCAACTTTCGCTGAGAACGGTTATTTTTTATCTTTTAATCTAACAACAGTTTCTTCCTACAAGGCTTTACTTAAAATCTATTTCCTTTCCCAACGCTTTCAGTATCTCATCCAGCAGATTAACGCTGCAGTTACACTCTTCCCGTTCAATGCGCCCGTAATAATTGACTGACATATTACAGCGTTCGGCTACATCGTTTTGAGTCAGTCCCAGTTCCAGCCGCAGCTGGTATAATTTGCTGCCAATGTTATTATAAGTATGCTTGCTCATTCTGCACCTCAGCTAAAAGTTTTGATTGAGAAAAATTTTAACTGCAAAAGCAGCAAAGCAAAATAACCCTGCGGGTTGTATTTCTTCCGGCCTACCCCAAAGGTTGTTTACAAAAAGACCGTAGAAGCGCATACTAAGCCCTGTTATGCATAACGCTTTACAGCACGGCACGTCGTCATAAAATTATAGAAAGAACTGATGGGAATAACTATTTTACCGAATGATATTGAACACAGAGCCGCAGCCCAGGCTCTGCAGCTCTTGATAACTGCGGCTCAGGCGGGCGACAACGGCGCTTTGCTGAAACTGTGCCGCGATTTTAAGCCGCTGCTGCAAAGCGAGGCCCGCCGGGAAATGTTTTATAAGTCGCTGGGACGCGACGCTGAAAGTATTGCCGCACTGGCTTTTATCGAGCTGATATTGAAATATAAGGGCGCCGATTACCTGAACTGGCCCGGTTATGCCCGCTGCAAGGTACACTTTGCCCTGTTTGACGCCATGCAAAAGCAGGGTCATATCTGGGAAAACGAGATAGCCGTCAACACTGACAGTGAGGAGGGAACCGCTCTGCTGGATGAGGCCGGTATGCAGCAGGGCCTGCCGGATGACATTGCACAACTGCTGTTGTCGCTGGAAGTACAGCAGGCTTTGAAACAGCTGACTGCCGAACAGCAGCAGGTCATCGAGCTGCTGTTTCTGCGTGAACAGAAGCCCAAAGAAGCAGCCCGCTTACTGGGATGCAGTGTACGCAATGTTACCAAGCACCGGCTCAAAGGGCTAGATAAGCTACGCCTGCTGTTGAAACAGGAAGGTTGAACAGGACCTTTTCCTGAATTTGCATCAAACTGAAAATCACCATAAAAAAACTACCATTAGAACAATAACCTGTTCTAATGGTAGTTTTTTGTTAGGCTACCGCTTATTTACAACTCATATATTAGTCTTTTTTGACTTTTTAGCTATTTTAAGATAATATATTAGCTATGGAAACGAATTTCTTATATTTTAAAACTGCCAATAACATACAGCAGGACATAGCAGCCAATGCCAAAAAGCGAAGAAAAGCGGCACAGCTTACCCAGAAACAATTAAGCGCAAAGTCAGGAGTGAGCCTTGGTTCTTTAAAGCGTTTCGAAACTACGGGCGAGATTTCTTTAGCTTCGCTTTTGAAAATAGCTTTTGCCTTAGGCTGCGAAAAAGATTTTGAAGAACTTTTTAAACGCCGTCACTATCAATCAATTCAGGAGATAATCGATGGAAAATAACAGCTATTTAGAAGTATATATCGCTGATAATAAAGTTGGTACTTTAGCCAGGACCAGCGATGGGCTTTGTGCTTTTGAATATACCGAAAGCTGGTTACGGCATGGTTTTGCCCTTAATCCTTTACAGCTGCCGTTAGAACAACGGGTTTTTATGCCCAGATACGATCCTTTTAACGGTTTGTTCGGCGTTTTTGCCGACAGCTTACCGGATGGCTGGGGCAGATTATTAGTTGACCGTTTTCTGGCAAGTAAGGGCCTGTTGCCATCCGGAATAGATCCATTAAACAGACTGGCGATCGTAGGCGCAAGCGGTATGGGGGCTTTGGAATATCGTCCCGCACACGAGCTCACAGAAAAAAACGTCAGCCTTGACTATGATCGCCTGGCTTTAGAATGTAAAAAATTGTTACAGACCAATATCAGTGATGATCTGGACGAATTGTTCCAACTGGGTGGTTCTTCCGGTGGGGCCAGGCCTAAAATTTTAACCAGTTTTGACGGCGAGGACTGGATCGTCAAATTTCCGTCATCATATGATGAAAAAAATATCGGCGAGATAGAATATCGCTACGCTGAAGCTGCCCAAAAATGCGGTATTCAAATGAGTGAGTGCCGCTTACTGCCGTCTAAAATATGCAGCGGTTATTTTGCAACCAAACGATTTGACAGATACCGGTCCCCCAGCGGAAATGTTCTAAAAAAACATATGGTTTCTGTAAGCGGTTTGCTGGAAACTTCACACCGCTATCCCAATCTTGATTATAACGATCTGATGAAATTAACTTTGCTTTTAACAAGAAGTGCCGCTGAAGCAGAGAAGCTGTTTCGCTTGATGTGCTTCAATGTTTTTGCCCATAACCGCGACGATCATTCCAAAAATTTCTCATATATTTATGATGAAGACAAAAACAATTGGGAATTGGCACCTGCTTATGATCTGACCTACAGTAATTCTATTGGCGGCGAACATGCTACCTGCATTAACGGCAATGGTATCGCACCGGGTCTGGATGATTTACTGGCTGTGGCACAAACAGGCGGATTAAATAAAAATAAAGCTCGTAGGACTGTTTTAGAAATAGAGGCCATTGTCAAAGCTGATTTGTCTGATTTATTGAAACAGCACTCTGTATTTTCGTAAGTATAAATTTAAATACTGCAATAAAAAAACTACCATTAGAACGATAACCTGTTCTAATGGTAGTTTTCACTTTTAATGATGTGTCCCTCTGACTACAGTGATCCCCTGCTGCGTCAGGTACTCGGCCATTTTTGTGATCTGTGGGCATTCATGTTTTTCACCCTGCGCGTCTTTCTTGCGGGTGCAGTCACTTAGATGTACGGTTTCAACACCGATAGTAACAAGCCGGTCCAGCTTTTTCTGCACTCCCGCTTCATTATCTGGCAGCCGTACGTCGCCGCAGCCACTGCAGTTCAAAAAAGCGGCCAGTTCTGTTGCTTCTGCCTCATAAGCGGCGAAAGCGTTGGTTTTGTTATTGAAGGCTTTAAGACAACCGCTGCCGGTACAGTTATTACTGGTGCGCAGACATCTTAAAACAGCGATCTTTTTCATCAGCAGCCCCCTTCTTTATCCATGATCTGTTTCTTACTGCTCCGTTTCAGCCAGCACTTCCTTAAAGCAGTTGGTCAGGCTGGCAAAATCTGCCAGCGACAATGTTTCACCGCGGCGCTTGGGGTCGATGCCCGCCCGCTGCAGCCAGGCTGCCGCCTGCACACTGGTAATGCCCATATTTTTGAGGGCGTTGCTGAGCATTTTGCGGCGCACTGAAAAAGCCGCCTTAACGACCTTAAAGAACAGTTTTTCATCGCAGACCTCTACCGGAGGCACGCTGCGGCGTTTGCAGACGATCACGGCGCTGTCGACATTGGGCGCCGGGATAAAAGATGCCGGCGGCACGATAAAGGCTATCTCCGGCTCGGTATAATACTGGATCGAAACCGATAAAGCGCCGTAATCCTTACCGCCCGGTTTGGCCACCATCCGCTCGGCAACTTCCTTCTGCACCATAGCCACCAGCCGTTCCATCGGCAGACGCTGTTCCAGCAGATTGAAAATGATCGGCGTCGTAATATAGTAAGGCAGGTTGGCCGCCACCTTAAAGGTAGGCGCGCCTACTGTCTTTTGAATATCTACTTCCAGAATATCGCCGTTGACGACCTGCACATTGCTGTAGCCTTCCAGTGTTTTGGCCAGCACGGGCAGCAGCCTTTTATCCAGTTCCACTGCTACGACCCTGGCGCCGCTCAGCGCCAGCCCCTGTGTCAGCGTACCGATGCCGGGGCCGACCTCTAAAACCGTGTCTTCCTCAGACAGCTCTGCGGCGGCTACGATCCTGCGCACAACCTCTTCATCGATGAGAAAGTTCTGCCCCAGTCTTTTATCAGCTTTTAGCTTAAAAGTGTGCAGTATATGATTGGTGACTTCGCGCCTGGCGATGATCGGTTTATCCATGCTGTGCTCCTAACTGCGCAAGCGCTTTGTCAAATTCGCTGCGGGTGACCCCGTAGCTGTTGAGCCGTTCTAAAAATCTTTTGGCGTTGCCGTAACCGATGCCCAGCAAAGCACCCAGCTGGTCACGGCGTTCTGCTGCACCGCCTGCTCCGGCCAGATTGTTATGCCACAGGTCGCGGTTAGTAAATTCACTTTCGGGCTTGTATTCGTGGCGACGCACCTTGGCCAGCGCCGCTAAAATAGCCGCCGGCTGCGCCTGCTCGATGCCCACATCGTTATGCGCCGTTGCGTCGGCTTTGGGTACAAAGGCCTGCCCGGCTTCGGGAAAGCGCTGCGTCAAAAAGCGGCGGATACGCTCGCCGGCACCATCAGGATCAGTAAGGATAATGATGCCCCTTTTTTCATAGGCGGCGGCGATCTGCCGCAGGGTATGCGGCGCTAAATTAAACCCGCCGGTTTCGATAGTATCAGCTTCCAGGGCGCGTTTGACCGCCACTGTATCCATTTTTCCTTCCACTACGAGAACTTCTTTCAGCAAGTCCGCGCCTCCGTTAATCTAAGATATAAACATCTAAAGTGCGGCGTCCCCATTGGATAGCGCTGTGCCAGTCGTGCATGAACACGTCCAGACGATTGCCGCGAATGGCGCCGCCGGTATCGCCGGCCATAGCAATGCCATAACCGGGAATATACATTTTAGTATAGTACGGGATGACCCGCGGGTCAACGGCTACGATCCCTTCATAAGGCACCAGGCCGATAGAAGTAAGGCCGGTGCCGCTGCCTTCGCCCAGGGTATAGGCGGTGATCTCCATCGTCATCACCTTATTATAGCGCATCCGACCGCGCGAGGTCTCGATAGAACGGGCCATGCCCCGTTCTACAAGCTCCCGTTTGGGCTCTTCCAGCACTTTCTGGCTGATGATGTGGGTCTGGAGCAGACCGTCTTTGAGCGTGGTCTTGCTGGTTACTTTCATCTTACCGGGCACACCCGGTTCCAGCACTTTATTTTCGCCATAAGGTATTTCCAGATTGTCGACAAATTCTACCGGCGGCTCGATCGGCTGTTCTTCTTCATGCAGCTTATCAAAGCGGCCTAAAATATGGATATCTAGATCAGAAGTGATCGGTGTATCAACAGCCGGATAGACAGTTTTACCTTCGTAGTTTATGGCCAAAGCGTCCAGCGCTTCGCCGACAGTCGCTTTACCGGTATAGAATTTTTTGCTGACGCCATGCCTTTCGATCGTAACAGGCAAAGCGCGTCTCAGCTCAATGCTTTCTTTAGTTTTTTTCTCGGCATTGGCAGGCGCGATCAGGATCTGGTCCTCTTTGCCGACTTTGATGCCCGCTTCTTCCAAAATAGCGCGGGGGTCTTCAAGAATAGTGGTCACTACTTTTTCCTGTCCGTCATAACGCAAAACTATTTCCTTGCTGTTAGCCAGACAGATAGCACTGAAAACTAACACCACCACTAACAGCAGCGGCAGAATTTCCATTGCTCTATATAATGATTTTTTATTAGGCATAAATCATACCTCCTTTTACAGACGTATAATTTTACCATGAAGAAAATTTTTCTGTCAAATCGTCGCCTGTATAAAGTCAAAAGTTTTTATGCAGAAAGCAAAAGCGTAAAAACTACTGTGGACACAGATACTTGTTTTGATTTCTTCACAATAACTGCCTGAAGATACCAACTGCCTGTTTGTTTTTGACAAACAGGCAGTTGGTATCTTGATTTTATTTGATTTTATTAAAAAGCGTTTTGACGTTTTTTGTTGTCTGCGCAGCCAGAGCCTCAAAGGTCGTACCACGCACCTCGGCCGCATTGCGGGCCACCAGGTCGGTATGACCGGGCTGATTACGCTTGCCGCGGTAAGGTACCGGTGTCAGATACGGCGAATCCGTCTCAAACAGCAGCAGGTCATCAGGCACATACTGCAATACCTCGCGCACCTTAGCGGCATTTTTATAGGTAGAGGTGCCGCCAAAGCCCAGATAAAAACCACGTTTCAGCAGTTCCTTAGCCATTTCCAGCGATCCTGAATAGCAGTGGAACACAGCCCGCACGCCCTTGACTTCCTTCTGGAAAAGCTCCAGAATATCGCCGTGCGCATCACGGTCATGAATGATAACAGGCAGATCGAACTGTTTCGCCAGGTCTATCTGTTCCAGCAGACGGCGTTTCTGTACGTCCTTCGGCTCGTTTCCCTCCCAATAATAATCCAGCCCGATCTCGCCGATGGCTACCACCTTGGGGTGTACGGCCCAGGCAGCCAGCTGGTCCAGATAGCTGTTATCCGGTATCCCCTCAAGGTCTTCCGGATGCCAGCCTACGGCTGCATAAATAAAATCATATTGCTCCGCCAGCTTTACGGCAAATCCTGATGTGACCTCATCACAGCCGGGATTGATGATACCGTCCAGTTCAGCTTGCAGCTGCGTCAGCAGCACGTCGCGGTCATCAGTAAAATATTCCGAGTCCATATGGGCGTGGGAATCGAATAGTCCTGTACGTGACATCCTATTTCACCTTGCTCCCTGAAGCGATATCAGGCGCGTCAGCCAGCACCAGCTTGCCTTCGCCGTCGGAAGCGGCCAGCAGCATCCCGCGGGATTCGATGCCGCGCAGTTTGGCAGCTTTCAGATTGGCAATGACGATCACATTACGGCCGACCAGTTCTTCAGCCGTGTAATGCTGGGCGATGCCGGAAACGATAGTACGTTCCTCGTCGCCGATCCTGACCAGCAGCTGCATCAGCTTGTCGGTCTTCGGCACCCTTTCGGCTGTCACGATCGTAGCTACACGCAGATCGATCTTCATAAAGTCGTCGATAGTTATTTCCTCTGCTGCCGCAGGCTTGCTTTCTGTTTTAGCTTCAGCCTTTACTGCGGCTTTAGCAGCAGGCTGTGCTGCCGGGGCTGTCTTTTTGGTAGCGGCAATCACAGTTTCACCGCTTTCAGTGATCTCGATCCGCGGATACAGCGGCTCGCCCTTCTGCACTTTAGTGCCGTCAGGCAGTCCGCCCCAGGCAGTATCGGCCAGCATAAACTGCTCGGGAGCAGTAAGGCCCAGCTGGGTATAGATCTTGGGACTGGTGGACGGGATATAGGGACTGGTGAGGATAGCGACGATACGCAGTACCTCGGCCAGATTATACATCACTGTCTCCAGGCGTTCAGCTTTAGCGGGATCTTTCGCCAGCAGCCAGGGGCCGGTCTCGTCGATATATTTATTAGCACGGCTGATGAGTGCCCACAGCGCTTTGATCGCCGTATTGATCTCCATATGGTCCATCGCGTCCTGATATTTGGACACGGTTTCGTTGACCAGCGCGATCAGTTGGTCGTCCAACGGGTCGCCGACGGCGGTTTTATGGATCACGCCGCCGTGATATTTCTCGATCATGCTGACCGTACGGTGCAGCAGGTTGCCCAGGTCGTTGGCCAGATCGGCGTTGATGCGGGTAATGAGGGCATCACGCGAAAAGTTGCCGTCGCTGCCGAGATTGATCTCACGCAGCAGGAAATAACGGATGGCGTCAGTGCCGAATTCGTCGATCAGTGCCAGCGGGTCGATGACGTTGCCCTTGGATTTGGACATTTTATCGCCTTCAACTACCAGCCAGCCATGTCCGTAAACCTGTTTGGGCAGTTCTTCGCCCATCGCCATCAGCATGATCGGCCAGATGATGGTATGGAAGCGCACGATCTCCTTACCGACCAGATGCAGGTTGGCGGGCCAGTATTTATGGAATTTTTCAGGGTCACTGCCGTAACCGATGCCGGTAAAGTAGTTGAGCAGCGCATCGAACCACACATAAACAACGTGTTTGTTATCAAACGGCACAGGAATGCCCCAGTCAAAGGTCGTACGGGTGATGCTCAGATCTTCCAGCCCCTGCTTGATGAAATTGATCATTTCGTTGCGGCGGGCCACCGGCTGAATGAAGTCAGGATTAGCTTCGATATATTCCAGCAGACGGTCCTGGTATTTGGAAAGCTTGAAGAAATAACTTTCTTCTTCCATGCGTTCTACCGGACGGCCGCAGTCGGGGCATTTGCCATCGACCAGCTGCCGCTCCAGCCAGTAGGATTCGCAGGGCACGCAGTACCAGCCTTCATAATTCTTTTTATAAATATCGCCCTGGTCAAAGATTTTCTGCAGGATACTTTGCACGACCTTATGGTGGCGCTCTTCACTGGTGCGGATAAAATCGTTATTGGTGATATTGAGCCGCTGCCACAAAAGCTTGAAATTGGCAATGATCTCGTCAACATATTGAATCGGGGTCACACCCATCTCCGTCGCTTTACGCTGGATCTTCAGTCCATGCTCGTCACTGCCGGTCAGAAAAAAGACGTCTTCGCCCTTGGCGCGGTGATAACGGGCCACGGTATCGGCGATAGTCGTGCAGTAAGCATGACCGATATGCAGTTTATCGCTGGGATAATAGATCGGGGTGGTGATATAAAACGTTGGTTTTGTCATATGTTGATCCCTTCTTCTTCTGAAATTAATTTATTATATAATTCCCGTTTGGGAATCTTATTTGCTTTGGCAACCTGCGCCAGCGCCGTTTTTTTATCAACGCCCTGTGCGAGCAGGTCCCGCACCTGTACCAGCGGGTCTTTTACTTCCTGCTCAAGCTGCGGCTGCTCTGAGCCTTTGGCGATGACCAGACAGAACTCGCCGCGGGGCTTATTTTCCTGCAGCCAGGCCAGGCACTGGCTGACCGTGCCGCGGAAAAACTCTTCGTGCAGCTTGGTCAGCTCACGCGCTGCGGCCAGCTGCCTGTCGCCCCAGACCTCCAGCACTTCCTGCAGCACCTGTTCGATCCGGTGCGGCGCTTCGTATAAAATAACCGTAGCCGGCAGATAACGCCAGTCTTCCAGCTGCTGCCGCCTGTTTTTCTTGCTTTTCGGCAGAAACCCGCCGAAGAAAAACGGCGAAGCCGGCAGCCCTGAAGCAATGAGCGCGCATAAAGCGGCGTTGGCGCCCGGCACCGGCACGACCTGCACGCCGGCATCGATAGCAATTCTGGCCAGCTGTTCGCCTGGGTCGGCAATACCGGGAAAGCCGGCGTCGCTGACTAACGCGACATTTTTCCCGGCCAGTAATTCGTCCAGCAGATACGCGCCCTGCCGTTCTTTGCTGTGCTCGTCGTAACGCACCAGCCGTCCTTTGATATTGAAACGGTTCAATAATTGCAGCGTATGGCGGGTATCTTCGGCAGCGATCAGATCAGCCTCGGCCAGCATCCGCTGAGCCCTGGGCGTCATATCCTCCAGATTGCCGATCGGCGTCGCGCACAAATATAAAATTCCTGCCATTATTCCGCCTCCTCCGCCATACCGTAATATTCTAAAGTCTGTTTACTGTGGCTGCCGTCCGCATCATACATTATCAGCGGCGGCAGGACCTCCAGCCCATAACTGCCGCCCTTGACCATTTCCATAAGAAAGATCCAGGCGGGTTTATCCGCAAAGGCATGCACCCATTGCAGTTTTTTCGGCTGCAACCCATATTTAAGCGCCAGCTCCATACATTCCGTAAAACGCTCGGGCAGCTGCACAATAGCAAAACGGCCCCGATATTTGACCAGATAAACGGCAGCCTGAAAAAAATCCTCCAGTGTCGCCGTCAGTTCATGGCAGGCCGCAGTCGCCACCTGGCGCACCTTGCCGCTGTTGCGGTAGGGCGGATTAGCGGCGATCAGGTCGAAGCTTTCCGAGCGGTAAAGCTTTTTCAGCTCCCGCAGATCGGCCACTTCGGCACTGACGCGTCCTTCCAGACCATTTGCCGCTATACTGCGGCGCATCAGCTCTACCACATGGGGATTGCAGTCGACACCGACCACCTGGCCAGCGCCGCGCGCAGCCAACAGCAGGCTGATCGCCCCCGTACCGGCGCCAAGCTCCAGAACCCGGGCCTGTCTGACCAGATGGGGAAAAGCCGCCAGAAAAACGGCGTCCGTCGTAAAACAAAATTCCTCTGAATCCTGCCAGATCGCATAATTACAGCCCGGCAGAGAATCGCAGCGTTCTGTGTCCTTACTCATTTCAGATCGGGTCGGCCTTGGAAGCGTCAACGATCTCGTCCCATTCTACCTGGATGACGTTATCAGGCGTCAGCTGTACGGAAGCCGTACGCATGGCGCGGTTGATGCCTGTTACTTTGCCTTCTCCCAGCGGTGTTACTACCAGAGAACCCAGTTTCGGGATCTCGATACGGTCGTTGCCGCAGTTACGCTTACAACCGTTTTCTTTACAGCAGTACATATGGTTCTCGTATTTCAGGCAGCACATCAGACGGCCGCAGATGCCGGAGATTTTCGCCGGGTTCAGCGACAAATTCTGATCCTTCGCCATCCGAATGGACACCGGTTCAAAATCACCTAAAAAGGTAGAACAGCATAACGGCCGGCCGCAGCTGCCGATACCTCCCAGCATTTTTGCTTCATCGCGCACGCCGATCTGGCGCAGCTCGATCCGGGTACGGAACACGGCAGCCAGGTCTTTGACCAGCTCGCGGAAATCTATACGCCCTTCGGCCGTAAAATAAAAGATGATCTTATTGACGTCAAATGTAAATTCCACATCGATCAAACGCATCGGCAGATCGTGATTAGCGATCTTGCGCAGACAGATATTGAAGGCTTCCTTCTCGCGTACGATATTTTCTTCGACCTTCTGCGCGTCCGCTTCAGTGGCTTTGCGCACGACAGGCTTCAGCGGTGAAACCACCTCGCTGTCGCTGACCTCGCGCGGGCCTACTACTACTTCGCCGTATTCCACCCCACGGGCAGTTTCGACGATGGCGTGATCCCCCTGAGCTACGCTGCTGAGAGCGGGATCGAAATAATATATTTTACCTGCTTTTTTGAATCTTATACCTACAACTGTTGGCACTATCTCTCCTCCTTCCGAAGTATGTCTATTTTAAGTACCACCGTTTCCAAAACCAGCTTCGCGCCGGCGTTGCTTTCGATGGCCTGATATGCCTGCTGGGCGATGTCCGCTGCCTGCTTCAGCTGTGAAGCGGGCCATGAGGCGGCCAAACGCCGTAATCTATCTGTGCAGTCACAGTTATAAATCTGTTCCTCCAGTCCGTTTTGCCACAGCAAAACGTCCCGGGTTAAAAACAGCAGCATTTCCGTAAATAATAAACCACCCTGCTTGTCATAGCTTTCCAGCCACGGCTGTGACGCTACATAACGCATAGGCTGCGTCAGCGGCAGCGCTTCCAAAAACTCCAGGGCCTGATCGCGGTAGCTGACGGCATCTGCAGCAGCCAGATTGACAGCCGCTCCCAGCGAGCCGCCTGCCAGCCGGGCCAGCAGTTCCGGCCGTTCCAGTCCCAATCCTGTCAAAGCCTCCTGCGTCAGTGCCAAAGGTATCTGGTCAAAGCGTAATTGAATGACCCGTGAAAGGATCGTCGGCAGCAGACGTTCCAGCCGCGACGCGACCAGAATAAACATCCAGTTGGGCGGCGGCTCTTCGAGCAGCTTTAAAAGGCTGTTAGCCGCTTCCACCGTCATCCTGTCAGCAGCATCAATGATGCAGACCTTGTGACTGGAAAGCGCAGGCGCAAAAGCAGCCTGCCTGCTCATTTCCTTGATCTGTTCTATCTTCAGGTCTTTACCGGGAGCTTCCTGCTCCACCAGAATAAAATCAGGATGGGCAAAGCTGTGCTCCTCCAAATTGATCAGGCGGCAGGACTCGCACCTGCCGCAGGGATGCTCGTCCGGCTGCCGGCACAGAAAAGTTTTGGCAAAACGCAGCGCCAGCTGTTTTTTACCAATGCCTTCCGGCCCGTAAAAAAGCAGCGCATGCGGCCGGTTGCCAGGCTGCAGCAGCCGGGTCAGAAATTCCTTATTCTGTTCGTGTCCCAGAATGTCGTCCCACATAGGCATCCTTTCTTATCAACCTTTAAGTAAAATATCCAGCGCCCGGATCAGCGCGCCGCGGACAGCTTCCTGCTCCTGCAGGGCGTCAATGACTCTGATCCGCTGCGGATAAGCTTTGCTGAGCTCGATAAAGCCCTGCCTGACCTGGATCTGGAAAGCAAGACCTTCGTTTTCAAAACGGTCTGTCACACCGCGCTGTGACCTGCGCCCAGCCAAAAGCTCCGGGTCGCCGTCCAGCAGCAGCGTCAGATCCGGCTCCAGTCCGCCTGTAGCAAAGGTATTCAACTGCAGCAGCTCCGGCAGCGGCAGCCCGCGGACAAAGCCCTGGTAAACCAGTGTCGAATCGCTGAAACGGTCACACAGCACGATCTTACCAGCAGCTAAAGCCGGACGTACAACTTTAGCCAAATGGTCGGCACGCGCCGCCAGATACAGCAGCGTTTCTGTACGTGAGTCTATGGCCAGCTGCGGATCAAGTACCAGCTGTCGCAGCTGTTCTGCCGCTTCGCTGCCACCCGGTTCACGGGTACAGACAACTTCATGTCCGTTCTGACGCAGATATTCTGCCAGTAAGGCCAGCTGCGTGCTTTTGCCGCTGCCGTCAGGGCCTTCCAGGGTAATAAAATAGCCTTTCTTCATTAAAGCACCACTCGTATTTCCCTCAAGCTGCCGTCAGCGGGTCCGCTGACCGGCAGGCTCAAGTTTTTCATATTTTCACAATAAGCAATGACCGCTTCCGTAATCAGCTCACCCGGTAAAAGTACCGGTATGCCCGGAGGATAAAAGCTGACCTGCTCGGCGCAGATTTTTCCTGCAGCCTGCCGCAGGGCCAGACTTGTTTTCGGGCTGTCGAAAGCCTGCCGCAAAGACATCACCTGCTGCGGCACAGGCAGCTGCGGACTGACCACCAAAGAGCGCGGAGTTTTTTTAGCTGCTTCCAGTTCCGCAAAAACCTGCCGTATTTGGGCAAGTACGGCGTCATAACCGGCGCCGCCGTCGCTATAGGTAACTAAAAACAATACATTATCTGCATCTGCCAACTCTACAGCAATGCCCGCCTGACGCAGCCTGTCAGCAACTTCCATGCCGGTATGCCCCCAGGCGGCTGCATTGACCGTGACTTTGGTCCTGTCAAACCCGGCAATACCGTTACTACCGATACAATCCGTATCCAGCAGCTTCAGCCCGTCAAAGGCCTGCAGCACCTGCCGCAGTCTGTCTGACGCAGCTGCAGCCTGCTCCGCCATCTGCCTGCCGCCTGTAGCCAGCTGAAACCGCGCCGCGTCTAAGGACGCCATGAGCAGATAATTGGGGCTGGTCGTCGTCAGCAGGCTCATCACATCGGCGGCCCGCTCCAGATCGAGACGCTGGCCCCGCACCTGCAGCATGGAGCATTGCGTCATAGCGCCCAAAATTTTATGCGTGCTTTGCGCACAGGCATCGGCGCCGCAGGACAGAGCCGACGGCGGCAATAAGTCGCTGAAACCCAGATGCGGGCCGTGCGCTTCATCTACCAGCAATACCGCTCCATAACTATGCACGATCTGAGAGATCGCCTTAATATCAGCAGCCTGACCGTAATAATTAGGGCTGGTCAGCAAGACTGCTTTAATAGAAGGATCTTTCTGTAAGGCGGCTTCGATCTGCCCGGCTGTGACCTGGGTGTTGATACCAAAGGCCGCATCAAACTGCGGCAAGATATACACCGGCTGTAAATCGCCTAAAAGCAGACCGCCGGCAACACTGCGGTGAGCATTGCGGGGGACAAGCACTTTCCCGCCCGGCTTGACAGCTGTCAGCAGCATGGCGTGGATCGCCTGCGTCGTACCATTGACTGCAAAAAAGCAGCGGTCGCTGCCATAAAGCTGTGCGGCCAGGTTCTGTGCTGCTGCCAGGCAGCCTTCCGGACAATGGAGATCATCCAGCTCCGCCATCAGCGAAACGTCCATCTGCAGCGCTCCCGCTCCCAGCTCGCCGGCCAGCAGCGCTTCCATGCCCCGTCCGCCTTTATGCCCCGGCGTATGGAAAGGATAGACCTGTTCTTTTTTATATTTGAGCATTGCCGCTACCAGCGGCATTTTTTTCTGATCTGCCTGCAAAAGAAAGCCTCCATGATAAATACAAACACTTATCCATGCTATCTTTACATTTTATCACAAGCAGCAAGGCGTTACAAGCAATTGTAATGCGGCGGTAAAACAGCGCTGCAGCAGTCTTGCCGCCGCAATAAAAATGCTCCGGCAGCAAACAGCCGGAGCAAAAATATTTTGTTGTTCAGCCAACCAGAGCAGCCTGCAGCTGGGGCTCGATCTCAGCTTTCACATCTTCCCAAACGATAAAGTCAGCTTTACTGAAACCGTTGAAGGTCGTCGCCGAAGCCGAAGTATAAGCGCCGCAGGAAGGAACCAGCAGCAGATCGCCGACTTCCTGACGCACTGTCAGCTTGCCGCGGAACATGATGTCCAGCGAGTCACAGCTGGGCCCGGCGAAGGTAGCTTCCACTTCCTCGCCTTCCTTAAAGCTGATCAGCTTAAAGTCCCACTGGTCAAAAATAACGCCGGAAAAGGTTCCGTATAAACCATCATCAAGGAAATACCACGGCTGGCCGCCGCGTTCGGTAACGCCGATAACACCGGTGATCAGATTGACAGCCGTGCCGCACATGAAGCGTCCCGGTTCGGCCCAGATCTCCACATTGGGAAAATCCTCGTCCAGGCGGGCATTGATCTGTTTCAGCATTTCTTTTAAATTGAAGCGAACTTTCGGCTCGGGGATCGGGAATCCGCCGCCGATGTCCAAAATGCGCAGCTGCATTCCTGCAGCGGCAGCTTCTTCAAAAATCTCACGGGCAAGATCCAGCGCGGTCAGATATGGATCGGCGCTCATCGTCTGGCTGCCGACATGGAAACAAACGCCGGCTGCGTCAAGACCTGCCGCCTGCGCAGCCTGCAGCAGTTCTATAGCACGCTCACGCCCAACGCCAAATTTTTTATTCAGATCTACATGAGCAGAAGAATTATCGATACGAATGCGCAGCAGCACTGTAGCGCCCGGGCAGCCCTTAGCCATTTTGGCGATCTCGCTCTCACTGTCAAAGGTCATTTTATGTACGCCTACGTCGCAGCAGGCCTGCAGGCCGCTGCCTGTTTTAATGGGATTAGCATAAATCAGCCGCTCACCGCTGATTCCCATCGCAGCCAGTGTCCTGATCTCGCCGTCAGAAGCGACATCGAAACAGGAACCCAGGTCACGCATCCGTTCCAGGATCCGCGGATGCGGATTAGCTTTGATAGCATAATACAGCTGTACCCGCGGCAAATGCTTTTTCAAAAAGCGGTAATTCTTTTCTATTTGTTCTAACGAAAGCACCAGCAGCGGCGTCCCAAAGCGCTCAGCCAGCCTTTCGACAGCATTTTGATTCAATTGAAAAAAGGTATCTCTTTTCATATCCACTCTCCCCTTGCTTTAGCATTGATTTTACTCATATGATTTTATCACAAATTACTGAAAGTACAATAGGAAAATGAAAGAAATTGAAAAAAATTTGAGGAGTTTCAGGCAAAACCGCTATAATCACGGTTAATGTCTGTTTTTAGTAAAATTTTACGGGTTTTTTAGGATTTTTTCATATTTTTTTACTAAATAAACTGCTACTAAATATAGTAAACATTGCTAAATTAACGAAGGAAAATACCTAAATATAGAAAAACCTCTGCTGTTAACAGCAGAGGTTCAAAAACAGGCTTATTTTTTAGGTGCTTCGATAACGTCGCAGCCCATGTAAGGACGCAGAACTTTCGGCACGATAACACTGCCGTCCGCCTGCTGGTAATTTTCCAGAATAGCGGCAACAGTACGTCCTACTGCCACGCCGGAACCATTCAGCGTATGTACGAATTCCGGTTTGGATTTGTTGTCGCGGCGGAAACGAATATTGGCGCGGCGAGCCTGAAAATCCAGGAAGTTGGAGCAGGAAGAAATTTCACGGTAACAATTAGCTGCCGGCAGCCAGACTTCTAAATCATAGGTAGCGGCGGAGCTGAAGCCAATATCGCCGGTACAAAGACGAACGACGCGATAAGGCAATTCCAATAACTGCAGTACCTTTTCAGCGTTAGCAGTCAGTTTTTCCAGTTCGTCCCAGGAATCTTCCGGTTTAGTGAATTTTACCAGTTCTACTTTATTAAACTGATGCTGGCGGATCAGACCGCGGGTATCGCGGCCGGCGCTGCCGGCTTCAGCACGGAAGCAGGCACTGTAAGCAGTATAATACAGCGGCAGATCGTCACCGCTTAAAATCTCATCACGGTGCAGATTGGTGATCGGCACTTCAGCAGTCGGGATCAGATAATAATCCAGCCCTTCCAGCTTGAACATATCTTCGGCAAATTTAGGCAGCTGGCCAGTTCCCTGCATGCTGTCTTTATTAACGATGAACGGCGGGAAAAATTCCGTATAGCCGTTTTCCCCGGTATGGATATCCAGAAAGAAATTGATCACGGAACGTTCCAGACGGGAACCAAGTCCACGGTAAAAAGTGAAGCGGGCGCCGGAGACCTTACCGGCACGTTCAACATCGAGGATATTCAATTTTTCACCGATATCCCAATGCGCCTGCGGCTCGAAAGCAAATTTAGCCGGTTCGCTCCAGGTGCGCACTACCGGATTATCGGCATCGCTGCTGCCAACCGGAGTATCCTCGGCCGGCATATTCGGGATCGTCATCAGGATCTCTTTCAATCTGGCTTCGATATCCTTCAGCTCTTTATCATCTTCCGCGATCTTATCACCAAGGGCACGCACCTCAGCCATTTGCGCATCTGCATTCTCGCCGGCTTTTTTCATTTTGCCGATTTCCTGAGAAGCTGCGTTGCGCTGGCTTTTAAGAGCTTCGACCTGCAGCGTCAGCTCGCGGCGTTTCTTTTCCAATTCCAAAAATTCGTCAAGGTTCACATTGGCGTTACGCTTACGCATAGCGTCCATAACCAATTCAGGATTTTCCCTAACAAATTTCATATCTAACATTATTCATTCCTCCAAATGTTGAATTACTTCATAAACTTTATTTTAGCACAAATTGCCATAATATGAAAGAGAGCACGCCGAAGAACCTCGGCGTGCCCGTAAAATCACTGTTATGAAGCTTAAAATCAGCTGTATTCTTTAAAAGTTTCGATCAAGCCATCACGTTTGGCCAGGTAATTGATCGCACTGATCGCGGCCTTCTGACCCTGACCAGCCGCACGGTTGACCTGCCACGGCTGACCGGTGCAGTCGCCGCCGGCAAAAACGCCTTCGATGCTCGTTTCAGCCTGATCATCGACCAGAACCGAACGCCCCCGCATCTGCAGACCCGGCAAAAAGCTGTTGAGCGGATCGGAAGCACGAAACATAAAAACGGCCTGGACACTGAAAAACTCACTGGCTGTATGCAGCCCTGTCACTCTGTCGGTACCGGTAATATCAGTCGGCTGCTCCAGAATTACCGTTACGTTCTTACGTTTAGGCGCTACGAAGCCCTGAAACCGGGGGATGAAGATCACTTCACTGCAGATATCAGCCAGATATTCGATTTCTTCCATCGCATCGGGAACGGTGGCGATCGCCGCTACCCGCTTACCTTTATATTCGGCGCCGTCCACCTTGGCGCAGTAGCTGACGCCGCGCCCTAAAAATTCTTTTTCGCCCGGCAGCAGGCTGGAACGAGAAATACCTGTAGCCAGAATAACAGTATCGGCATTGTACTTGCTGTTAGGCGTACCCAGCTCAAAATAACCGGCTTTCTCTTTTAGAGAAATTATTTTTTCTTCAATGATCTCCGCACCGATATGACAGGCATGCTCGACAAATCTATCCATCAGCGCACTGCCGGAAATATCGGGACAGCCCATATAATCAGTGATCAGCTCGACACTGCGCAGGCGCGGGCTGAAGCCGTGAGCTTCAAAAACCACTACCTTACGTCCTTTGCTGCTGGCAGTAATAGCAGCTGATAAGCCGGCAGGCCCGCCGCCGATAATTGCGATATCATATTTCATATTCTAAGCCTCCAAAAATTTTTTAGGGGAAACTTTTAGTCAATTCAACAAGCTAACTATTTTTATTGTACCTTCTTTAACGCGTCAGCGTCAATCCTTTCCGTATGTATACATCTTTGGCAATGTTTTTTATGTACGGCCCCGATTCGCCACCCCAAAACCAAAAAGCACGTTCCTGTGACAGGAACGTGCTTTCAGTCCGGTAATCCCCGGTAAAGCTTTAGAATGTATACTTGACGCCTAACTGAGCGCCCACATTGCGGTAGCTGTTTTCAGCGACCTGGATAAAGCCGTTGGCCCAGATCGAACAATTTTTGTTGAACTGTTTTTCCAAACCGATTTTGATTTCCGCTTTATCTTTGATACCCATTTCCAACTGGTCCTTGCCGACCGAGAATTCATAGTCTTTGAAATAGTGGAGCCAGTTCAGCTCGGCAAAGGAATTGGAATATTTTTTCTTCAGCGGGTCCGCTTTGGTTTTGCTGGCCAAACGGATACCCATCCTGCTGATCAGCTGATAATCTGTTTTCTGTTTAAAACTGTTGACTGCGGCGCCGTTATTATTGTTAACAGCCCAGTCAAAGGTCTCCTGCTCCAGATTGCTCCAGATCAGCTGTGCTTTCGGCTCGATATAATGCTTTTTGTTTTCCGACTGAGAAACTTCCATGGAATGGCCGACCTCGAAAGATACTGCCACACCGTTGACATCATATTTTTCATTGATGTGCTGGTTCTTGATCTCATTATCGCCCCAGATATACTGGACCCAGGTATCGAGGTAAGTCTGTTCCTTGTCGTTGTGGTTTTTGAGCCAGGTACCATAGATACCGGCTGTATAAAGATCGACTTTACCGGAAGTAGAAGTATCTTCTACGCCGCTTATAGAGTTGCTGCCGTTATAGTAACCGGCCATCACGCCTACATGGAAGCGGTTATTAGCTTTTTTCCACTGGGCAACGTCATAACCCATTTGGAAATAATTGCTGTTGGCGCTGGTTTTGTTGAATTTATCGTCATCCCAATAGGATTTTTTGTAGTAAACGCTGCGGGCCCAGAGGCTGTCAGCCTTTTCTTCTTCGCCATCCTTCAGGTATTCCGTAAATTCTTTGGAACCTGTGCGGTCCTGCAAACGCAGATCCAGCACATCGTTAGCAGCCAGATAGTTAGCATAATATGCCAGCGGCTCCTGCGACAGGCGGCTGGTCAGGAACCAGTCCTTCATATTGTTGCCCAGGCTGTCGCCTCTTTGCAGCTCATAAGTATAGGCGCCGGCTATGATCCGGTCACCGGCGATAAATTCTGCATCAGAATTGCCTTTGACCTCGATCAGCTTGATGCCCTGGCTGGTCTGCCCGCCCATGCCGTCAGAATTTCTGACATACACAAGGCTTTCACCGGTCGAATCATTCTCAATGACCAGATTATTGATCGTGGAATTATCATCGCCCAGCTGGCCCAGGAAATGCAGACTGCTGCCTGCTGTGCCTTCGTAGTTATCGACATAGACCTTGTCGCCGTTAGCGACAGTATCGCCGATATTATGACCCACATACAAAGCGCCGGTATTATGGAAATCATTATTGACACGGGTATCTTTCAACGCTACCATCACGGCATTGTTATTGATCACACCGGCAAATTGAGTGCCCTCGTTAGCTCTCAAAAGTCCGCCATTGATATCGATCTCCTGCGAAGCAACATCGCCGCCGTCAAAGACCAGTTTACCGCCGTTCATTTCTGTTTTAGCTTCATAAGCAGCCTGATCGGCATTAAAGGTCAGCGTACCGCTGCCGTTTTTGACCAGCGTAGCTGTAGCGTCGCCGGCAGCAAAGGTATTGGTAAAGCTGGTATCACTGTCGATATCGGCAACCAGTTTACTGGTGTCGCTCATAGTGATCACGCCTGTTCCAAGGCTGTCGCCCTGTTCCACAAAGATCTGGCTGGTACCGTTATTATTGACGGCCGCGCTCAGATCATTGTTGGCACCATCAACATACAGATTGGTATCTTTGACATTTAAAGTACCGCTGCCTTTTAAACTGCCGTTGCTGTAGGAATCCTTGTTACCGGTGTTCTGCGCCGTACCGATCGTCAAAGTGCCGCCGTTCAGGTCAAGCACCGAACCGGCAGCAGCTGTCAGCGCGCCAACTGTTTCCTGCTGACCGTTCAGATCAGTGTTGCTGTTAGCCTGCAGCACTAATTCCGAAGTAGCGCCAAAGGAGCCATGCGCACCAGTTTTCAAAGCAGCATTGGCATCGACGATAGTCTTGCCCGTATAAGTGCTGCCCATATCGTTACGCAGAATAACTTCCTTCTCGCCGGTAATGACAACATCGCCAGCACCTGTCAGTTTAGCAGACAGGGTTCTGGCTTCAGCTTCATCTTCACCAAAAGCATTCAGCCGTAAAGCATTGCCGGCAGTTTCTTCTTGTTCCAACAGTTCGATCTCTGTCAGGCCGATCGTAGCATACAGGCCGTTTTCATAATTACTGCCAACTTTATCGGTAATTACGGCCGCCGTAATGCCATATTTGGCATTTGCCACTTTTTTGTTATTCTGATTTACATCAACAGCTGTTGTCGCCAGAGGCATGTTGTTACTGTCAACGATATTGATTTGGTTGATGTTTTGTGAGTTGGCTACATCCTTAGCCTGAATAAGCTGTATATATCTGTTAGCATCATCATGTTTCAAAAGTGATTCTTTGTTGCTGTCCAGCGTATCCGGATGTACAGGGTTCTTGATATCCGCTACATCGACGATCACCGTACCGCTGCTTAAAGTTAAAGTATCGGTCTTAATATTACTATCGGCCAGCATAACATGATTATTATCAGTCAGAGCATCCGGGGTGATATCGTCAAAAACGAAATCGGCGCCGTTCATATGTACGCCTTTCACGTTCTGCTCACCTGTGCCTACGTTGATCGTACTGTTCGCACTGCCTCTCAGCGTTGCGTTGACCAGCGACTGCTGATTGACGCCTTTTAAATCAAAGCTGACGTTGATCGTTTCAAAGGTACCATTAAATCCAGTTTGTTTAGTACCAAAATCAAAGTTCAGATTATCACTGGCTTGCGCTGGTTTACCCTCAACAGTAAAGAGACCTGCTCCCTCTACCTGTTTGGCAAAGGCGCTGCTGCCAGTTTTGCTGTCAGCGATATTATAATGCAGCGTACTGTCGCCGCTGATACCAAAAGTATCCGTGCCGTTGGGCAGCACCTTGTCCAGCGTCAGTTTACTGCTGCCAGTTATACTGATCTTCTCAATATTTTTGATCGTATCAGCATTAGTCACAGTATAGTTAGAACTACTATTAAAAGTCAGCGTGTCGTCCCCGCTGCCACCGTCCAGGCTGTTAAACTGTTTAGTCACTCCATCTTTATCGCTGCCTGTGATCTTGCTCACTGTAAAAGTGTCGTTGCCGCTGCCGGTAATAAATTCATTGCCCTGGCTGCCGGCATTTAAAGTAACGATATTGCCCTGAGTACCGTTTGCCGCCGTCAATCTGACAACGCCGTTGATCTTGCCGCTGTTAGTATTAGTAAAGTTAATGGTAGTGGTCCCAGTCTTCTCCACCGCTATACGATCCGTAGCTTTTTCTGCCGCAAAAGTATAGCTGTCACCATTCTGGGTGAAACTGCCGAACAGCATATCGCCTGAATTTGTAAAGCTGCTGACCGTACTGCTCAGTTTCACGATCCTCTCCTGAGCTGCCGAATGCAGATTACCGCCCTGGTCTACCTTGCCCGTAGTACCGTTTACTTCTAAGGCCGCGTTACCGTTCGCATTGATCACATTGACCGAACCGGTCGTATTAACAGCCTTACTGGTATTGGCGACAATGCCTTTGCCTTTGGCCCCTTTAACATTAACTACCAGATCCTTGGCCTGGGTAAAGGTAATGGCATTATCAGTCATCGAGCCATCCATATTTTCAAATAAAATACCTGTACCGTTGCCTTCCACATTGATCACACCGCTTTGGCTGCCGGAACTGGGTGAAAAACCTATTGCCGAATGGATACCGGCACCGTTATTGACCTCGATCTCAGCAGTGTTCTTCAGCGTGATGTTCGTAGCATTGCCTGCATTTTCGATACCGCTGCCTGTACCAGTCACCTTCAGCTTAGCGCCGTCCAACGTCACAGCACTTTGGGAAGAACCGGCATCGATCAGAATTGCGTGCGCACTTTTATCAGCCTGCGTTAAACCGCTGCCGGTCAGCTTTAATTTAGCATTATCAGTTAACTGATAAGCAGCCGTACCGTCAGTAGCATGGATCAACGGACCGCTGCCGCCGCCTTCATTATTGATAACAGCAGTCGAAGTGGCCCCGACGATCTTGACCGCCGTGCCGTTGACCTCGATTTTGGAATCCTTTTTCGATTCCAGCTGCCCGCCATTCGTCAGCAATACACCGATCAGTTCATTGCCACTAGTGGTAAAATCGATCGTCCCATCATGGATCAGTTTACCACCGTTCAGCACATGATAACCGATCGAATCCTCTGCAGCCCCCTGGAAATTATCATTGCTGAGCGTCAGGCTGCTGGTCAGCAGAGACGCACCATCATTAGCACTTTGATGTAGGCCGTCCAGATCATAATAATAACCGTCGACTTTGGCGACAACGTTATTCTTCCCGCTCAGTTTGATCTGCGTATCTTTGCCAATCGTGGCCTGCGCGCCGCCTTCCACCCGGATACCCATACTGTCTTCACCACTGATGATCATTTCCACTTTATCGATCGTCAGCTGGGTCGGGTTTGTATTACCTAATGTGGCACCGCCTGTTGCTACAAACAGCGAAGATTTATCGGAATTATTAGAATCCAAAGCGATTTTAGCTGGATTTCCCGGGTCATTCAGCAATTCACCAACGTCAAAGGTAGCGCCTCTTTCAACTCTGAATAAAACTGACTCCACACCTTTAACTAACAGTTCCTGGCTTGAATTATATTTTAAATTCGATTCACTGACATTACCGGAAAGCAGCACGCCGATCTGCTTCGTTTTATCAGAGGCGAAAGTGATCTGCGAATCTCCTTCAATTGAAGCAATACCGCCATTACGGATATGCAGGCCGATACCTTTGTCCGTATTGATGTTGATATTACTGTCTACCAGTGTAAGCTTGGGCGTACCTGGGTCAGAATTATTTTCATCCGAATGCGAGCCGTCGACAAAAACGCCGTAAGTCACGCCGCCAGATTCAGAATTAAGATTGACATCACCTTTTAAAGTAACATCTGCATAATTTCTGACCTCCAACCCGGTACCGCCAACATCGTTCAAAGTAATGCTGCTGTTGATCTCCACCGGTTTAGTGTCATAGTCCTTAACATTTTCGACCAGGATCGCCGTATTATTATTAGCCCTACTTGCATCCAGGCCATTCCGATCTTTCTCTTTATTTAAAATGATCTCCGCACCGGCATAATCCTTATAAACGGCATCGCCACTGATACGAACGCCTACTACCTCTACCTGGCTGCCGGCGATATAGATCGTCCCCTGATTTTCAAAGGAACCGCCTTCGATATTGATCCCGGTATACGGTCTGCTGACGCCGCTGCTGATATTCGACACTGCGGCTTTCGGCGTTGACGGATCGTCCCACTGGTCTTTACTGGTATAACCGATATAGATATTCGAATTGCTCAACCCTTCATAATTGGAACCGGTGGTGATCGAAACTACTGTTTTACCACTGCCAACAACATCGCTGGCATTAGTGACCTTAGCGCCATTAGTAGCACTGACACTGCCGTTGATCGTACCCTCGTTTTTGATCTTTGAATACTCGCCGGTAAAAGACACATCGCCTTTGATCACAGCAGTGCCGGTATTGAGCAGCGCACTGCCATTCTTACCTATGACGCTGCCGGTGATTTCGCCGTCATTAGTTATCTGGCTCTTATCTGCACTGACATAACCGTTGACTTTATTAGTGTTATTCAAAGTGCCGTTTGCGATCGTAGTATTGCCGATCTCACCCTTGTTGTCGATCTTACCTTTATCCAGAATGATCGAACCTTTTATTTGGCCGGTCGCACTGACATTAATATCCATATTTACAGCATCAACAGCCGTTGTCACGCCTTTAAGCGTACCATTGACATTCAGAGTATTGGACCCACTTGTACCGGAAGTATCAAAATCACCTTTGATGATCGTACCGCCGCTGTTATTGCCATCAATGACCACACCTTCTTTGATATTGATCTCCGAATTGGAATCATGTACACCAACAAAATAATTATCACTGGTAGAAGCAGTACCAATATCGCCGTCTTTGATAGACTTATCTGCAATCTCCTGCAGCTTCTGCTGATCCCAGTTATATTTATAACTGGCATCGACCTCGCCGGTGATAGTATACATTTGGCCGGCCCATTCATCATAAAAAGCCTGCACCTGTTCCTGATTCATCAGCCGGGTCTTTTCATCTTTCTGGATAAATTTGATCAGCTCATCATTATATTTATTGGCGCTTTCAGCGTCATGAACATCAAAAGTGCCGAACGGCGTCGAAACTATACCGCCCCAGGTAACATTACCCTTGACCATACTTGATGAAATACTCTTACTGGTATCTTTAAATTCGGTGCCAACGTCTTCACTGCCGCCGGTCTTGTAAGAAATAGAAGTATTGAAATTCAGTTCGGCACCATCACGAACGTCAAAAACACCGGACCCGTTTTTAGAAACAGCCTCCAGCTCATAAACAGTAGCAGGATCGCCGTTACCATTTACATCCAAAACCGTACCGCTGCCAGTGACCTGCACGATATGCAGATTGTCATGCTGCTGCGGGTCATTCACCGGATCATCAGAAGTCGGCTTATCGTAACTGATCGTGATCGGGCTTTCCGGCAAACCTAATTCATTTTGGCTGTAAACCAGATCCTTTTTGACATTTATCTGCAGTTCCTTCCCGGAAATAGCGTCTTTATAGGTTTCCTGCCCCCGTGAATACTGCAGCACTTCACCTGCGGGACTCTCAAATATTTTTTTTACATCTTCAGCGGACATTACCAGTTTATTGCTTGAATTACTGCAGACGTCCTTCAAAGCCTGTTCTTTGGACTGTAATTCATCCCATGCTGCATTCATTGCCGTTTCTAATTCCGGCGAGTTGTCATCATCGAACGCTGCCTGCGCCAATGCATAAGCATCGGCAGCATTCTTATAAGCATTGTATGGTGCCTCATAGGTAGCGGAAAACAGGCTATTTATCGTATCCTCCGAGTCATAGACCTCCCGTTCTACATGCTTACCGGTTTCAACTTTATTAAAACCGTCCGTTGTCAGATTCAGCGTATTATCATTACCGCTGCTAACCGATACCGGTGCACTGCCACCACCTGATATTGTAATTTCTGGCACAGTATATTCTGCGCCATAGGCAGTATTACCCAACCTTAAACAGGCCAGCACTGTAAGTGCCAGCATCTTTTTTGAAACAAACCCTCTCTTTTTCAATTTTTTTACCCCCTAATTTGAAATATTCCCCTAAAAAACTTTTCCCCACTACGAATACTAGCAGAAAAATTTTTACTTGTAAACTATAAGCTAATAAATTGTTTTAAATATTAATTTATTATTTAATACGCACCATTGTTTTGTTTATAAATTTTAGTTCGTAAATTTCAAGCATAGGAAATAAAAAAAATACTTGCCAAACAGCTTATTTTCGTGTATTCTATATAAGCAACATTACGACGGCCCATTAGCTCAGTTGGTAGAGCACCTGACTCTTAATCAGGGTGTCGTAGGTTCGAGGCCTACATGGGTCACCAAAACTGGCCGGTTGGTCAAGCGGTTAAGACACCGCCCTTTCACGGCGGTATCGGGGGTTCGATTCCCCCACCGGTCACCATTCGGGCGCTTAGCTCAGCTGGGAGAGCGTCTGCCTTACAAGCAGAATGTCGGCGGTTCGATCCCGTCAGCGCCCACCATTTTTTATTTTGGCAGAAGTTTATGTAGCCCCCACCAATGGCCCGGTGGTTCAGTTGGTTAGAATGCCGCCCTGTCACGGCGGAGGTCGTGGGTTCGAGTCCCATCCGGGTCGCCATTTTTGCCTCGGTAGCTCAGTTGGTAGAGCAAAGGACTGAAAATCCTTGTGTCCACAGTTCGATTCTGTGCTGAGGCACCACAAAAACGCAAAAGCCTTTCTTCATAAAAGAAGAAAGGCTTTTTTACTTTATTAATAAAATAATAAAGCCATTGTCTCATAAGAAACAATGGCTTTTGCTTTTATCCGGTTCAGGCTTTCACAAAATTATTCCCATTAAGCGAAACCTCTTCATATCCCTTCCCTTGCTGAATGATCTTCTTCCAGGCTTCTGCCGCATTTAGATTCTCAATATTTGACACATAAACTCCTTTTTCAAAATAATACCATTTACTGTCGTTAGGATTATAAACATAATTAGCTGTCCAGTCCCCAGAATTTTGAAATTTACCATTCGCATTAGCATAGACTAAAAGCCCCTGACCGTTATCATACGAATGAAATTTAAAATATACCGTATCATCACCATTAACACCTTTGCCTTCTATCCAGACATTATATCCATTTTCAGCAAGATATTTGTTAAAAGCTTCCCTAAGATAATCATTTTTTCCAAGTATACCAGAAAAATCCTTTCCAAAAAGTTCTTTCAACGCCTCGTTATTTATAGAACCGTCAGAATTTTTGATGCTGTTTAACATCTTTTCATACATCGAATTAATGCTGGCCATAACAGAAGAATCGCCTACATGCACATCACATACCACACCATTACCGCTATAGGTTGTCGCAGCATAATATTTGCCATTATCTGCACACCCGGGAATAAAATTGAAGTATTTATTCTCATTATTTTCTTTTTGAGTCACCTCTGCCAAAAAGGCTGTCAGGTCCCCGCTGTATCCCTGTGCCTGCTGGGCATGGAACATCCTTAAAATCTGCGTTCGATTAGCCAGGCATTCCTTTTTGGCCGCTTCCTCACGCGCTTCCATAAAATACGGTATCGCCAGTCCTGCCAAAATTCCCAGCACTGCTATTACAATTACTAATTCCACTAATGTGAAACCATTTTGTTTTTTCACTTTGATCCGCTCCTAAGCTATATTCTTATTTGCATTTAATCATATATTCATCGGAAAGTAAATATTATTTTTCAAAATAAGATATTTTATTATTTTTACAGACAAATCAAAAATTATTGACGCCTCCTGCTGCCAAAAACAGCAGGATTTTTCATTTCGCCGCAGAAAATCTCAGCCATCAGCAGGAATTATCAGCAGCTAAAGCGAATTTATAATAGTTAATTTATATATCATGGAGGTAGCTATGTTTACACTCATAAAAAACGCCCACGTTTACGTTCCTGCCGACGCAGGCTGTCAGGATATCCTGCTGTCCGGACGTATAATCGCGCATATGGCTCCGTCGATCGGCGAGCTGCCTTTTGACTGCACTGTTCTCGACGCCGGCGGCGCTAAAGTCACTACCGGTTTTATTGACCAGCATATCCATATTACAGGCGGCGGCGGTGAAGGCAGTTTCGCTACCCGCGTACCGGAGATCCAGCTGTCGCAGCTGACCACGGCAGGTACTACAACAGTGATCGGGCTGCTTGGTACCGACGGTGTGACCCGCAGCATGGAAAATCTGCTGGCCAAAGCCCGCGGTCTGGAAGAAGAAGGCCTTTCCACCTGGATCTATTCCGGCGCCTATCCGGCAGACAGCAAACATATCACTGACAATCTGCGCAGCGATATCGTTTTGATCGATAAGATCCTGGGCGGCAAAGTCGCTATGAGCGATCACCGTTCCTCGATGCCAGCTACGCAGGCTTACGCCGAACTTGCAGCTGCAGCGCGTATCGGCGGTATGCTGAGCGGTAAGGCCGGCGTACTGCATATCCATATGGGCGACGGAAAACGCGGTCTGGACCCGGTTTTGGAAATTCTGGCAGCTACCGAACTGCCTATCACTGTCTTCCGGCCCACACATGTCAACCGTAATCCCCTGCTTTATAAACAAGCGATCGAGTTTGCTCTGCAGGGCGGCATCATTGATCTGACCTGCGGCATGACCGGCAGTGCCATCCCTGTCCCAGAAGCCGTTAAACAGGCTTTGGACGCAGGCGTACCTTTGCAGCGCCTGACTTTGAGCAGCGACGGTAACGGCAGTATGCCCAAATTCAACGCCGACAATGAGCTGATCGGTCTGACTGCGGCAGCGCCGCGTTATTTATATGAAGAAATGCTGGGTATCGTCAAAGCCGGCGTACTGCCCTTTGAAAAGGCCCTGCAGCTGATAACCTGCAATGTTGCCGACGCTCTGAAGCTGGATAGCAAAGGCCGCGTTGCCGTCGGCAAAGATGCCGACCTGATCGTTTGGAACGACGAACTGACTTTAAATAAGGTTTTTGCCAAAGGCCGCCTGATGGTAGATGCAGGACAGGCTCTTGTCAAAGGAACTTTTGAAAACTAAAGGAGTACATAATGACGCCAACGACATTAAAAATTTTCTGGGTTTTGATTTTTCTCTGTTCCGTACGCGGCTTTTATGCCAACGCTGTAAAAAAAGAGATCGCCTATACAGTAGCTTTCGCCGTCACATCTGTTTTTTCGGCCTATATGCTGGCAGATCTTTTTGGCGTACTGCCGCCGGGTTTTATTGAGCAATTCTTTTAAACAGTAACGCAATATTAAAAGTAAAAGGACTATTTCTTTACGAAATAGTCCTTTTTTCTATCCCCAAATTCATTCGCCGCCTAACAGCCGGTAACCGATACCCGCTTCGGTGATCAGATATTTAGGCTGAGCCGGGTCCGGCTCTATTTTACGCCGCAGCTGCCGCATATAGATCCTGATATAATGGGTGTCCGTATCATATTCATTACCCCAGACAGCTTTCAGCAGCTGTTTATGCGTCAGCACGCGTCCGGCATATTTGAGCATCACCTTCAACAGCTCATACTCTGTCGGCGTCAGCTTGACTTCGCGTCCTTCTACTACGACCCTGTGCTCCAGCAGATTAAGCTGCAGGCCGCCGCAGGTCAGCAGCGGTTCTCCTTCTTTATTGCCGGAACGGCGCAGACAGACCCGCATCCTGGCCATCAGCTCACCCATACCGAAGGGTTTGGTCACATAATCGTCAGCGCCGGCGTCTAAAGCGGCAATTTTTTCCTGCTCCTGTTCCCGCGCTGTCAAAACAATGATCGGCGTCTCCGACCACTCCCGCAAAGCCTTCACGACTGCCTTACCGTCCATATCGGGCAGCCCCAGGTCAACCAGAATAATATCCGGCCTGAAGGAAGCAGCCATTAAAAGCCCCTCCTGACCTGCCGCCGCTTCGCCCAGCTCATAGCCATAGGCCTGCATCGATATTTTCAAAAGCTTTCTGATCGCCGGTTCATCGTCGATCACCAGCACCCGCAAAGCACTTTCAGTCATTTTTTCCACCAGCCTTTTCTTCCGGCAATGTTACAGGCAAAGCAAAAGCAAAAATACTGCCGCCATCAGGACGAAGCTCGGCCCAGATCCTGCCATGATGAGCGTCAACAATGCCCTTGCAGATCGCCAGGCCCAAACCGGTACCGCTGATTTTTTCCGTGTTCCCGGCCCGGTAAAATTTATCGAATAAATGCGATAAATCCGCTTCTTTAAAGCCTACACCGCGGTCTTTGACTATCACGATCACTTCATTCGCGCCCAGAGCTGTCTGTAATTCGATCTTACTGCCTTCTACAGAATATTTTACCGCATTATCCAGTAAATTCAACACCACATGCTCCAGCAAAGCGGCATCTGCATAAATCAGCGGCAGATCTTCCGCCATCTCCACTTTGATCAGGTAATTCTGCGTATGCTCTCTGCTGCGCCGCAAAGCGCCGCTGACAACATCCTCCAGATCGCACCAGTCCAGCTTCAGCTGCAGCATCCCACTTTCCATGCGGGCTGTATCCAAAAGATTGCCGATGATCCGCTCCATCCGTTTGGAAGCATCGGCAATAGTTTCCAAAAGCTGCTGACGCTGTTGTTCCCCATAGGCAACAGCTTTGTCATTCAATGTGTAAATGGCCGCTATGATCGCTGCTAAAGGCGTCCGCAGTTCATGGGAAACGGAATTAAAAAGGGCTGTCCTCAATTTATCAGCTTCCCGCAGCATAGCGGCCTGTTTGGCTTCGCTGCTCAAACCGGCCCGCACCAGAGCGATCGCCAACAGGCTGACCCACGCACCCAGCACGGTCCTTTCCTCCGGCGACAGCTTGCGCGTATCAATAGCTATACCCACAACGCCGACAACTTTTTCCCCGTTCAACAGCGGCAAAAAAAGATTTTCAGCACCAGGCAAAGTATCTGTAGAACGCCCGGCGGCCTGTCCATGTTCCTGGACCCAGGCTGCTACGGCATATTCAGACGGCGGCAGTTGAAACTCAGCCGTCGCAGCCTTCTTCTGCGCGGCATAACAGGCCTGCAGCCGCAGCACATTACTCTCAGGCAATAAAACCACCACCGTCCGCTGCAGCTCGCTCCCCACATGGCTGACAAATTCTTCCATGATCGTCCCGGCATCGTCTACTGCGGCAATACGGCTGCTGAAACGGTACAGACTGTTGACATTACTTTCACGGCGCCTGGTACTTTCAAGTTCACGCCGCAGTGATTCCGTCTTCCCACCAACTAAAAATGCCACCAGACCAAAAATCAAAAAGCTCCACAAATAGCGAATATCATAAATCGTAAAAGTAAAAACCGGTTCCAAAAATAAAAAGTCAAAGCCTAAAACACAAAAAACTGCCGTTACATAGGCAGTACCTCTGCCCCACCAGGCCGCCGTCAATAAAACCGGCAGCAGATACAGCAATGCTATATTGACCAGCTCCAGCTGACCGCGGAAAACATAACAAAGCCCTGTAGTGATAACAACTGCCGCCAGTGCCCCCACGTACTGGCGCCAGCCGGTCTGCCTGTGCGGTACTGCTGTAGTGATGACAGGAGGCTTTTCCTCTTCTTCCCGCCCCTGGATGACATAAACGTGAATAAATCCGCTTTGATCGATCAGTCTGTCGATCAAAGTTTTTCTGCCCCATTCATACCAGCGGCGCGGTCCTGATTTACCGACTACGATCGCAGTAACATTTTCCCGAACGGCGATTTGCAGTACTGTTCCTACAAAATCAGTCCCTGCCGTAGTCAAAATCTGCCCACCCAGCTCTTTAGCCAGATTCAGATTACGCCAGAGCCTTTCCCGTTCTTTATCGCCATGAGGAAATCTTCGCTCCGGCGTTTCGATGTGCACTGCCAAAAATTCTGCATGCAGCCCCTGCGCCAAACGCTGCGCCGCCCTGATCAGCTGCGCCGAAAAAGGACTGGCGCTGACACAGACCATGACTTTTCCAGAAGCCGGCCAGGGACCTTCTATTTTATGCAGACGCATATAGGCCAGCATATCCTGATCGACATGACGGGCCGTAAACCTTAAAGCCAGCTCCCGCAGCGCACTGATATTCCCCTGTCTGAAAAAGCCCTTAAGCGCCTGCTGGGCCTGCTGCGGCTGATAGACCTTGCCCTCTTTCAAGCGCTGCAATAATTCCTTCGGCGGGATGTCGATCAATCTGATGTCATCCGCCAGATCAAAAAACGCGTCCGGTACAGTTTCACGCACGATACTGCCGGTAATCTGCGCCACGACATCATTCAAACTTTCGATATGCTGGATATTGACGGCAGTATAAACGTCGATACCGGCAGCTAAAAGCTCTTCTACATCCTGATAACGCCGTTGATGGCGTGAGCCGGGGACATTGCTGTGCGCCAGTTCATCGACGACGACCAGCTGCGGACGGCGTTTGAGGATCGTATCCAGATCCATTTCCTGCAGCGTCTTGCCATGATATTCTATTTCCTGCTCGGGAATACGCGGCAGACCTTCCAGAAGCGCTGCTGTTTCTGCGCGCCCGTGCGTAAGCACCAGCCCGAGTACGATATCAGTTCCCTCTCGCAGGCGGGTCTGTGCTTCCTGCAGCATGGTATAGGTTTTACCAACGCCGGCGGCGGCACCTAAAAAAACCGTCAGCTTGCCGCGCTGCTCTTTATTAACTGCCGCCAGCAGTGTTTCCGCATATTCATGTCCACTTTGAGGTTTTTCTGTCAGTTCCATAACCGTTTCTCCTTAGCAAGATAGCCAAATAGGGCTGCTAAATGCAGCCCTAACTTTATTGGTTCTGTTGCAATTTATCAAGTGCCAGATTCAGCTTCAAAACATTGACTCTATCCTCGCCCACAACGCCTAAATCGGCCTTTTCAATATGTTCCGTCACCAGATCGCGCACCTGTCCAATTGACAGACCGCGCACTTTAGCAATACGTTCGACCTGGCAATAAGCTGCCTCTGGCGTCAGATGCGGGTCCAGACCACTGCTGGAATTCGTTACCAAAACACTTGGTACATCCCTGTTTGCCTCCCAGCCGTTTACTTCACGGACTGCCGCAGCTTTCTCATTGACCTGCTGCTGCAGTTTGGCACTGGTGCCGCCATAGTTGGTGCCGCCTGAATTGGCCGCATCATTGCCGCCGGCAGAAGGACGGCTGCTGAAATAGCGGGCATCTGTAAACGCCTGGCCGATCAGGGCCGACCCTACCGGAACCCCATCTTTTATTATTATACTACCATTAGCCCGGCTGGGAAATACCGCCTGTGCCAGACCTGTCATCGCCAGCGGATAAACCAGCCCGGTAAAAATACTCAAGGTTATAATCATTACTAACGATCTTCTTATAGCGCCCATACTTTCACCTCATTCTCTCTTAAGCCAAGCCTAACGCAACTAAAAGCACATCGATGAGCTTGATCCCGATAAACGGCACGATGATACCACCGACACCGTACAGCAGCAGGTTTCTCTGCAATATTTTAGAAGCTCCCAGCGGTTTATAGGCAACCCCCTTCATCGCCAGCGGTATCAGTGCGATGATGATCAGCGCATTGAAAATAACCGCGCTCAGGATAGCGCTCTGCGGCGAATGCAGCTGCATAATATTGAGTACTTCCAGCGGCGCATAGGTTGCGGCAAACAAGGCCGGAATGATTGCAAAATATTTGGCGATATCATTGGCAATACTGAAAGTCGTCAGTGAACCGCGCGTCATCAAAAGCTGCTTGCCGATCTCGACAACTTCGATCAATTTCGTTGGATTGGAATCAAGATCGACCATATTGCCTGCTTCTTTAGCAGCCTGCGTACCACTGTTCATTGCTACGCCCACATCGGCCTGGGCCAGCGCCGGCGCATCATTAGTGCCGTCACCTGTCATTGCCACCAGCATTCCCTGCTGCTGATAGGAACGAATCATTTTCAATTTCGCTTCCGGCGTCGCTTCCGCCAGAAAATCATCCACGCCTGCTTCGGCAGCGATCGCTGCCGCTGTCAGCTGATTATCACCGGTGATCATGATCGTTTTGATACCCATTTTCCGTAATTCACTGAAACGCTCTTTGATCCCGCCTTTAACGATATCCTTTAGATAAATAACTCCCATGACCTGTTTATCTTTGGCAACCACCAAAGGCGTACCGCCCTGATGAGCAATGTTTTCACAGGCGCTGCGAACTTCCGCCGGAAAAGTACCGCCCAGTTCGCTGACATAATTCTGCATGGCTTCCATGGAGCCTTTGCGTATTCTGGCATTGACAGTATCAATACCGCTCATTCTGGTCTGAGCAGTAAAAGGAATGAATTCAGCCTGTAAATGCGTAAGGTCGCGCTCACGTAGGCCATATTTTTCTTTTGCCAGCACTACGATACTACGGCCTTCCGGAGTTTCGTCAGCTAAAGAAGCCAGCTGCGCCGCATCAGCCAGTTCACCCGCAGTAACGCCGGCCGCCGGGATAAATTCCGTCGCCATCCTGTTGCCCAGGGTAATAGTACCAGTTTTATCAAGCAGCAGTACGTTAACGTCACCAGCCGCTTCTACGGCACGGCCGCTCATGGCGAGCACATTACGGCCCAAAAGCCTGTCCATACCGGCAATACCTATCGCCGACAGCAAGCCGCCGATCGTCGTCGGGATCAGGCACACCAGCAGTGCTACCAACGCCGTCACAGAAATAACCGTACCGGAATAAATAGCAAATGGTTCCAGTGTCACTACCGCGAACAAAAAGATGATCGTCAGTCCCACTAAAAGCAGCGTCAGGGCGATCTCATTCGGAGTTTTCTGCCGTTTTGCACCTTCGACCAGCCCGATCATCCGATCAAGGAAGGTTTCACCGGGGTTAGTCGCGACTCTGACTTTGATCCAGTCTGACAGCACCTTCGTACCGCCGGTTACAGAAGATTTATCGCCGCCGGATTCACGGATAACAGGCGCTGATTCACCGGTAACGGCGCTTTCATCAACTGATGCCATACCTTCGATCACTTCACCGTCGTTAGGAATGGTATCGCCAGCCTCAACCAAAACTATGTCGCCCTTGCGGATCGCCTCAGAGCCTACTGTCTCCAGGCTGCCATCAGCTTTGATTTTCTTTGCCTGAATGGATTTACGGGCTTTACGCAAACTTTCCGCCTGCGCCTTACCGCGGCCTTCCGCTACTGCTTCGGCAAAATTGGCAAACAGTACTGTAAACCACAGCCATAAATCTATATGCAGGTCAAACCAGCCTTCCTGCGTGTTACCTGCCAAAAAGGCGCGTAGAGCCAGTAATGCTGCTAAAATCGCACCCAGAAAAACTATGAACATGACAGGATTTTTCCATTGAATACGAGGATCGAGCTTCAGAAACGCATTACGCACGGCCTCGCTCAAAATCTCTTGCTGTTGTCTGTCTCTTTTCATCTCAGATCCTCCTTAAAATACCTTGCCCTGCAGCATGAACAATTGATCTACGATCGGTCCCAGAGCAAGAGCCGGTAAAAATGTCAGCGCGCCAACGATCAAAACAACGCCTGCCAGCAATACGGCAAAAAGACTGCTGCCGGTATTGAAGGTACCAGCACTCGCCGGAACGATTTTTTTCGTTGCCATATTGCCCGCAATAGCTAAGACCGGCACAATGACAGCAAAACGTCCGATCAGCATCGCCAGCCCGATCAGGACATTGTACCACAGACTGTTGGCTCCCAAACCGGCAAAAGCACTGCCATTATTGCCCACACCGGAAGCAAAACCGTATAAGATCTCGCTGAGACCATGCGGCCCGGGGTTGGAGATACCGGCCTGGCCAGCTTCCGTAAGGCAGGAAACCGCTGCCATTGCCAAAATTGTCGCGGCTGGGATCAACAGGCCAGCGATCGTTAAAACGACTTCTTTCGCTTCGATCTTTTTACCCAGATACTCAGGTGTCCGGCCTACCATCAGCCCGACAATGAAAACCGTGATAAATACATACAGCATCATACCGTAAAAGCCGGCACCGACACCACCCAAAACGACTTCGCCCAGCATCATCTGCAGCATGGGAACCAGTCCGCCCAGACCGGTGTAGCTGTCATGCATTGAGTTGACTGCACCGCAGGAAGCTGCCGTAGTAACAGTAGCAAATAAACTGCTGCTGCCGATGCCAAAACGAACTTCTTTCCCCTCCATAGCAGTATCGCCGCTGATGCCCTGCGCCGCCACGATCGGATTGCCATATTTTTCCGAAGCATAGCAGACCCCCAGCATCAGAACAAATAACAGCAGCATGGACACTAAAACGGCATACCCCTGCTTTTTATCTTTGCACATCTCGCCAAAGGTAAACAATAAACCTGTCGGGATCACTAAAATCAAAAACATTTCCAAAAAATTACTTAACGGAGTCGGATTTTCAAATGGATGGGAAGAATTGGCATTAAAGAAACCGCCGCCGTTAGTGCCCAGCTCCTTGATCGCCTCCTGAGAGGCAACCGGCCCCATCGCAATCGTTTGCTGCGCTCCTTCAACAGTGTGAACATCGACATAAGGACTAAGATTTTGGATAACGCCCTGAGAAACCAGCAGCAATGTTGCTACGACACAAATCGGCAGCAGTACTCTGGTCGTACATCTGATAATATCCGCCCAAAAATTACCTAACTCACCGGCATTTTTACGTACCAAACCGCGAATCAGGGCAATAGCGACAGCAGCACCTGTTGCAGCCGATAAAAAGTTTTGTACGGTCAAGCCAAGCATTTGCGTCAAATAACTTAAAGTAGTCTCGCCGCTGTAAGCCTGCCAGTTGGTATTGGTCATAAAGCTGGCGGCCGTATTAAAAGCCAGATGCCAGGTTTCGACGTTGGGCAGCTGCTGTGGATTCAACGGTAAAAAGGCCTGCGTCAGCTGCAGAATAAACAGCGATAACATACCTAAAGCATTAAAAATAATAAGATTGAGACAATATTCTTTCCAGGGCATTTCTGTATACGGATCTACCTTGGCCATTTTATAAAAAATATTTTCCAGCGGTGCAAAAAATCTTTCGCCCCAGGTCTTTTCATAGTTAAAAACTCGTGCCATATATTTACCCAGTGGCCAGGCGCACAGCAATAATACAGCTAAAAACAACGCAAATAACAGAATATCTTTTGTCATTTTAAAAATCCTCCGGTTTCAATAATGCATAAATCAGATAAAATAAAATACCTACCGCTAAAAGTAGGCTGAGCCATAACTCTGTCAAAGGCAGCATTTCCATCATTATTTTCCCTCCTTGTACAAAAACACCATCTGCAAATCATCTACCTGATGATGATTTATTGTACTACCACTTGCCGTAAAGCCGCCGTCAAAAGAACTGTCTCCGCTGTAAAAAAACTGTAAAAATTTACCTGACCGTACCAGAAACCAGCTGCAACCTATCCAGGCAAAAAAATAAAGCCATTGAGAAAATCCTCAATGGCTTCTTAACTTTTATCAGGTAATTATCAGTTTCTTCCCGACACCGATCTCCTGGATCGGGATCTGCGCATGCACTGCGGCTTTAGCTTTAAAGGAACAGCAATGGCAGGGATACAGCTCCTGAATGTTATTTTTCTGTAAATAGGCGATCGTTTTTTCCAGGCGTCCGTCAACCTTAAATAAATGCCAGCCGCCGATAACGCCCTGTACTTTAACTTCACCGCAGACTTGTTTGGCATATTCAATGATATTACAGATACCGCTGTGAGAACAGCCTGTGATTACAAACAACCCGTCTGCGCCGCGATAGACCAAAGCCGTATCGTCTAAGACCAGGTCCACGGGATCAGACCCGCCGCTGAAACTTTGCCGCTGCTCAAAATCATGCAACTGGGGTATTTCTCCTAAAAAAACCAGCTTTTCTGTCAGCCATACCGGTTCTTTGCTCAGCCTCAGCCTGCACTTTTCCCGCAGCTGCCTCGCTGTAAAAGGCGCGCCGATAGCCTCGCCGTTAAACTGTTTCGGTTCCAAAGCCTCCGGATGTGCGACCAGTTCCAAATCAGCAAAATATTCCTGCTCACTCAGCCACAGCAATCCTCTAGTATGATCGTTATGCCCATGCGAAAGTACGACCTGCTGTAAGCTGCTCAAATCGATACCCAGCGTCTGGGCATTTTGCAAAAAAATATCAGAGTAACCCACATCAAATAAAATTTTAGCGCCTCCGTCTTCAATATAATAGGATACCCCTGGTTCACCCAGATAATAACGGTCGATCAGGGTATTGTTATCTACCAATACTGTCAGCTGCATCACGCACCTCCATTCATCTGCTTGTATCATAATTCATTCTTCACTATAATACAACTTTTTTCTGCGGCAGCAGTACAAAACAAAATCCCAGTACTGTAAAGTACAAGGCTCGTAATAAAAATTATAAATTTGTCATTTTACCCGGTCAAACAACCAACGCGGTCATTGAGAAAATGCAGCAGCCGGTAACGGAAAAAAGCACCGTTCGCAAAGCTTTGGCACAGCTTTTCCAGCCAGCTGTAAGAACAGCCGAAATCTTCATAAAAAACTTCTTCACACCAGATCTGCTTTTTGATATATTCACAGACCTGCGTCACCTCGCCGAACAGCAGGACCTGCATTGCCGCGGCACTGTTCAGCGGCAAGTCATTAAACTCCGTGCAGATGTCCTGCAGCTGCAGCAGGCACTCATCTGCAGGTACCTGCCACAATCCCTGCAGTCTTTGCAGCAGCTCCAACATGGCAACCTTATGCTTCGTGTCACAGCCAGCGATATAATCATATAAAGTCTCCGTACTGGTCAGTGGCATTTTTAATTCATTATTGCCATACATAATATGATAAAACATCGTTGGAAAATACACATACTGCAAAAAGCCAAGCACGGCATAACAATTCGGCAGGCACAGCCAGTGACTACTGAAGATCTGCTTTTCTGCAGCAACGATACTGGCGTTAACGATCATCATTTCCTGCGCGTGATCTTCACAAAAGCCGACTGCCGCCAACCGTTTTTCTGACAGAAACTGCTCCCAATAGGACAACTCATTATAACGTTCACGATTTTTCATAATAAATCAGCGTGAGAAATATTCTACAACGAGTTGATCTTCGATCTGAATAGGAATCTCTTCCCGCAGAGGCAGCCGGACCAGAGTGCCACTAAAACTTTCTTTATCCTTACTGATATACGGTAAAGCAAAGCTTGCCCGTTCCAGGAAATTACTTTTAAAAAGTTCGTTGCTGCGCGAGCTTGCTTTCAAACTGATCACATCACCTGCCTTACAGATATAAGAAGGAATATTGACATTTTTACCGTTGACCAGAATATGGCGGTGCGTTACCTGCTGCCGAGCCAGACGAATCGAATTGGCAAAACCGATCCGGTAAACCAGGTTGTCTAAACGACATTCCAGTGTGCAGAACAAAGCGTCTGCCGTACGTTCCTTACTTTTACTTGCAGCTTTATAGTATCTCAGTAATTGACGTTCAAAAATGCCATAATAAGCTTTTATTTTTTGTTTTTCCAAGAGTTGTTTACCATATTCTGACATTTTTTTATTACGTTTTACAGTTGTCCCCAGTCTGTCCAATGCTTTGGGATGACCGCAGACATTGATACCGAATCTGCGGCACTCTTTAAATCTCGGACCTCTTCTTGTTGCCACTTTTACATCTCCTTTGTTATAAAAATTATCAGCCGCTCTAGTTAGCAGAAGCTAACCTCAAGCTACATTATAACAATAACTTTTCCTGTCGTCAACATATACGCCAAAAAATACAAAAACACCCTACACAAAAATGCAGGGTGTTTGATCTTGCAACTACAAACTGCTTATTATTCACAGGTAAACGGCAGCAAAGCTACGTTACGTGCGCGTTTGATAGCAGTAGTCATTTGGCGTTGATGTTTAGCGCAGTTACCGGAAATACGACGGGGCAAAATTTTGCCGCGTTCAGTAATATAACGGCGCAGCTTAGCAACGTCCTTATAATCGATTTCTTCTACTTTATCAACACAGAAGCTGCATACTTTTCTTCTGGTTCTTCTGCCTCTTTCACGTTTCATTCGCATAACCTCCCTATTTAGAATGGGATCTCTTCATCAAAAGGAACTGCGGAACCAAAAGATTCCATCTCGCTCTTCGGACCTGCGTCGCCGGAATGACCCGGAGCTCCGCTGCCGGCTGCTTTACGTTCGATAAACTCCACGCTGTTGGCAACGATCTCTGTCACCCAACGTTTCGTACCGTCTTTAGCATCATAGCTGCGAATCTGCAAACGACCGTCTACAAGAGCCCTTTGACCTTTTGTAAGACTATTCCCGCATAATTCAGCTACCTTACCCCAGATAACGACAGGGATAAAATCAGCTTCTCTTTGGCCTTCCTGATTAGCAAAAGGACGATCTACCGCTAAAGTGAACTGGCAAACTACTTTGCCGGTCTGAGTGTAACGCACTTCAGGATCACGAGTTAAGCGGCCCATTAAAATAACTTTGTTCATACTAGTTACCCTCCTGGTTACTCACCTTTTCTGATAATCATGTGACGCAAAATTTCATCGGTAATCTTCATAACGCGGTCAAGTTCTTTGACTGTTTTAGGTTCTGCACTGAAAGTTACGAGAACATACAAACCTTCTGCGATATCGTCGATTTCATAAGCAAGACGTTTCTTGCCCCAACGATCGGTTTTTTCTACAGTACCACCGTTATTGTTGATGAGGTTGTCAAATTTGGCAACAACTGCTTCAAAAGCTTCCTCTTCAACGGGTCTTACGATGTACATGACTTCGTAGTTATTCACGAAATCACCTCCTCCTTTGGACTTTGGCCCCCTTTTGGGAGCAGGGGAAGTATATATTACTATATACAAGCTTATGTATTATACCATTAGTCATAGCAAATTGCAAGAGCAGCTGACTAAAAATAACCGCCATGCTTTTCAGCATGACGGTTATCAGGCTTCGGCTGTTTTCTACGACTCTTTCCCTTATTTACAGCTGGTCTTTTTTTGCGCCGAAGCGGACTTTCCCCTCATTGGCCCTGTTTCTCAGGCATCAGTCTTGACAAAATCGTCAAGCACCGCGCCCGGAGCGACCATTGGTTCTACCAGATCACTTTGTTCTACTACCGCCTCGATCAGGAAAATTTTTCCCTGTTTACGCGCTTTGGCCAGCGCAGCGGTAAATTCAGCGCAGGTAGTTACCGTCGCACCGTCTGCGCCGCAGGCTTTGGCAAAGCCGACAAAATTAAACGGCGTCAGAATCGTCGAAGAATAACGTTTATCATAAAAAACCTGCTGCCACTGCCGTACCATCCCCAGACAGCTGTTGTTGATGACAACGGTGATAAAAGGCGCGCTTTCACGCAGCGCCGTATACATTTCCATACCTGTCATTTTAAAACCGCCGTCGCCGCAGATCTGTACCACCTGCGCTTCCGGACGGGAGATCTTGGCCCCCAGTGCCGCCGGCAGCCCAAAGCCCATCGTACCGCAGCCGCCGCTGGTCAAATGATGCCGGGGTGCGTCTACCTCTAAATGCAAGGCTGCCCACATCTGGTTCTGACCAACATCAGTAACAAATACTGTATCTTCCCCTTTAAAACTACGCGTCAGTTCTTTCATCAGCCAGGGAGCCGTCAATCTGTCGCCCGACTGTGCCGAACGGTTTTCTGTCGCGTCCCAGGCCCTGATCGTATGCCACCAATGTTCTATCTCAAGCTTTTGTACCCGTTCGCTCAGCTTAGTGAGATTTTCTTTCATATCCCCAACCAGCGGCAGCGCCGTCATAACATTTTTATCTACTTCAGAAGGATCGATATCCAGCTGGATAATAGTTTTTTTACCCACATAGCGGTTGCGGTCGCCTGTTACTCTTTCACTGAAACGGCTGCCGGCTACGATCAGTACATCGGCATTTGCCACCGCCATATTGGCCGCGATATGCCCATGCATCCCTGTCAGTCCCAGACATTGCCGGTCGCTGCCTGGGAAAACACCAATGCCCATCAGTGTATTGACCACAGGTATCCCTGTTTTTCTGGCGAAGTGCAGCACCTCTGCAGCAGCACCGCTGTGAACAGCGCCTCCGCCTACTAAAAACACAGGCTGTTTAGCATTGGTAATCGTCACTGCCGCTGCTTCCAGTATTTCTTCCCGTGCTGTTTCCCGTACAGGCTGCACCAGCGGTTCTGCTTCCGTCCATTCCACATCCCCGACCTGCAGATCGCTGGGCACGTCTACCAGTACCGGTCCCGGACGTCCCTCCTGGGCCAGATAGAAAGCCTGACGCAGAGCCGGCAGCAGATCTTCAGCCTTGCGTACCAGAATATTATATTTCGTTATCGGCAGCGTCACCCCGACAATATCTATTTCCTGAAAGGAATCGCGCCCTAAATTGGCAACCGAAACCTGACCTGTGATCGCTACCAGCGGCACAGAATCCAAATAAGCAGTCGCCAGCCCCGTAACGATATTTGTCGCCCCCGGGCCGGAAGTAGCTATGCAGACACCGGTCCTGCCGCTGGCGCGCGCATAACCGTCAGCAGCATGAACGGCGCCCTGTTCGTGCGCCGTCAGCACATTACGCAGCGGCGCGTCATATAACGCATTATATAAGGGAATGACCTGACCGCCCGGATAACCGAAAACGGTATCGACTCCCTGTTCCAGCAAAACTTTAATAATAGCTTGCGCACCAGATAACTTCATTCTTCGCTTTCCTCCCAAAATCAGCACCTTCAGACAGCTGCCTGTTCCTGCAGCATCAGAGTATTTACAGAAACCACTGCCACTTGTTTAGCCAGCAGCTTCGCCATTTGCGCAACGTCACTGTCCGTATTCAAAACGATTTCCAGCTCCATACCATCAGCCTGAGCCTTCATATTGAGTTCTCTCACATCTACCCCCTGTTTTGACAGCACCCGCAGCACTCTCGGCAGTAAAGTTTCCTCATTTTTAGCCTTTAAAAATAATTTTCCTGACATCTTGATTTCCTCCCTCATATGATTTTGATGGAAAGCAGTGCGTTAGGAACAATAAAAAACGCCCCTGCTTTTGCAGGGGCGTATAAAATACGCGGTACCACCCTAATTTATAACTTTCGCACCAGTCCATCAACCGGCTCAGAATTAACGCATCTGGTACGCATCATGCTACTTACTGCTGCTTTCGCTGACGAGTTCATGGGTGATTTACTCAACGGGCGTTCCGTACCGGTTTCCACCAACCACCGGCTCTCTGTGACATTACATCCTGTCTTTCTTCCCAATCATCACTTTTACAAGACAATATTAAGATTGGTCATATTATGCCACTTTTAACGGCACTTGTCAACACTTTTTTCAAAAAAAGTTTTATTTGTTTCAATGTTTACAATGTTCTTAAATAATTGCTTACCAAAACAGAAATTCGTTCACCATATGCAGCCTGCTCAGCAGCTAAAACGTCTTTGATCTGTCCGGCAAAATTACCTGCCTCAGGCGCCAGTAAAGTCTTATAACTCAAAGCATAAGCCCTGCCTGTTTCCGTTTGCGGCACTAAAGTATCCGCTGCCGGTAAGCCGGCATACTCACGCATTTGCTGCGCCAGTTCCGGTGCTGCTGAAAAAAGCGTTTCCCAGGCCGCCAGCCACAATACGCTGCTGAGTTTAAAATGCACTTTACCCTTCAAGATTTTGGCAGCCGCACCCAGATCACTTAAAGCCAGATCTGCTTGCAGGAAGCTCAGCCTGTAACCAAAGGTATCAGCGATAGCCGCATGGACCGGCAGCGTTTCCTCCAGCATCTGTCCCTCCTCCAGAGCATTCAGGCCTAAAGCAGCAAACTTGATGCCGTTACGCTGTAATTCATTAGCGATCAGATAATGCTCCTGCGGTGAAAGCAATTTGCCTTCTTTGGCAACTAATAATTCAAAATCTATTTCCCAGGGAGTATTTTTGAGATAAGAATTATAAATGAACTGCGCATGCATGATAGCTTCACCATATTCCAAAACGATACGCCGCAGCTGTTCAGGCTCAAAATGAATGACCTCGCTGCCAACCTGGAAATTGGCCTCCAGATAAGAGCCTCTCATAGCGGCACGAAATTCCTGCGGGAAATCATTATACCGCTGCTCCACCTCAGCGTCGGACATTTTTTCGATCTGCAGATTGATCTTATCGCTGCAATCCAGACCGATCATACTGTAACCGTATAATAAGGCCTTGACGATGTCTTCTTCGCTTTGCAGACCTTCGGCATTGGCGCCGTAGCCTTCTTTATAGCCTGTTTCCATCACGCCCCAGGTCGCCGCATCCACAGCCTCCAGAAAATTACGTTTTAAAAGCGCGCTGTCAGCAGCTGAATATTCTGCCAAAACAGGTTTGACCTGCTTTTTGGCAAATAATGGCGTTACGCAGCCGCCTGCCGCTCCCAACCAGTCACTGAAACCGATACTGGTACCTTTCGTGCCGCAGGCGCTGGGTGCTGCCCATTTTATAAACCGGCGGATAACTGCCGCATTATTTGCATTCAAAGGCATTATATCCACATGCAGACCCTCCTGCTCACAGGAACTTTCAACAGCCCACATCGAACTCAAAGGGCACTCTCCCTGCGTAACGCAGACCAGCTTTTTACCAGCTGCATTTATAACCAGTGCGACCCAGCCGTTAGTGACCTCGCTCAACGACGCTGCCACAATCTTGCCGTCTGCTGCCGCTTCCATTGCTTTTACTGCCAGTGCTTGTTTAATTGCCATTTTTCATCCTCCAAAAATCTCAGTTATCTTCCTTCTAATATTATCCACAATCTGCGGCTTTTGCGCAAGTAAAACAGGAAAATAACTGAACACAATTTAAACCTGTGTTCGTAAAAGCAGAAATTCTGCTTTTCAACAGACCTTTTTATTTATCCATCTAAGGTGGATACAAAATATATGTGTCAAAAAAGCAAATTTTTAGCTATTTATCAACAATATCCACATAGTTTTCCACAGTATTCTGTGTATAAATTACATATTATACACAACTTCAGTCTTTTTTTCCCCTAAATTTTATAAGTTATACCATATCAACCCTAAGTTATGCACATTTTATTAACATTCTGTGGATAACTTTTTGAAAAAATTCCCCCTTTTTCCACAACACAATATCTAGTTTGTTTATCAATGCATACCGGTACCGAAGTCTATACTTTGAGTTCAAAGTGCACTGTCAAGGTCAATTTTTAATCGTTCGATTAAAAATTTTAACTGCCAGATTCTTGACACAAACACAAGCTTTTGCCGACGTATATTTAAAGCCTTCTTTTAAGCTTTCAAATTTTCTGAAAATAAAAAAGCAGCAGTTTTTTTTAATTTAACTGCTGCTTAACATCATTTTTATCTCCTTTTTATCTGTGCGATCGTAAATAAAAACAGGCCAAACCAGATCCAGCCAAAAGCGACCATATGTACGGAAGTAAAACTTTCTCCGTACAGAAACACTCCTATGAGCAAACTGATCGTCGGTGAAACATATTGTAAAAATCCAACAATTTTCAGCGGCAGCAGCTTAGCGCCAGCCGTAAAAAGCAATAATGGCGTAGCGGTAACCGCACCGGCACAGGCCAGCAGGATCAGTATGTCAGTTCCGGCCGTCTGATAAGCGCTGGCGCCTGACAAACTCAAATAATATTCATAAGCCAGCGCAATCGGCGTTATCAGCAGTGTTTCCAGCATGATGCTGGTCAGTGTAGTTACCAGCAGGCATTTTTTGATCAGGCCGTATAGTGCGAAAGACATCGCCAGCGTCAGCGATATCCAGGGCACATGGCCTAAGTTCCATACCAGCGTACCAACTCCGACAGCCGCGCAGGCCACCGCTGCCATTTGCCAGTTGTCCAGACGTTCTTTGAGAAAAAAAACGCCAAAAATGATACTGACCAACGGATTGATATAATACCCCATACTTGTTTCCACGATCCTGCCGTTATTAACGGCCCAAATAAACATGCCCCAATTGCAGCTGATCGTAATTGCGGCAGCCAGCATGGCCAAAGCCTGTTTTCTGTCAGTAAAAATAGCGTAGGTTTCCGCTAAAAAACTTTTTACCTTGCCCGAACCAACAATCAGGGCCCAGACAAAAACACAGGACCAGATAAAACGGTTAGCTAAGATTTCAAATGCCGGTACCGTTCCCAGCATTTTCCAAAAAATGGGCAGGATACCCCATAAAAAATAGGCTGTTAAGCCATACGTTATCCCCTGCTTGAATTTACTTTCCATTATTCCTCCATCTGCTTCTCTACAATACCACTTACAAAAACAGCTTTGGGACTGGCTGCATTCAGCCAGATCGCCCTTTGCTCCTTGTCAGCGATAATTATATTCTAACATAAATACAGCGTTTATTGCTTTTTTTATAAAAAAAATTCCGCCGCTGTTTTCAACAGAGCGGAATATCTTATTTTTACAGAATATGCCTGATAAAGGTGATACTGGCTTCATCCAACAGCAGCATCGGTACTGCCACCATTCACGATATTATTTTCTCATACTCAGCGGAATGGGGATTTTCAAAGCAATGATCGCCGCAGCCACAGGCAGCCAGGTAATGATCTGCATTACCAGCGGCAACCCGAAATTATCAGCTATAAAGCCCAGAATAGTGACACCAAAACCGCCCATACCAACGCTGAAACCGATAGTCAACCCCGCAGCCATACCAACATTGTCAGGCAGCATCGTCTGTGCCAAAACGATAGTTGTTGCAAAAGAACCGATGATCAAAAAACCTGATGCCACAACGGCGGCCAGTGCCCCTGTTTCCGTTGCGGCATGGCTGATCAGCCAGATAGTCGGGATACTGAGAATAATCGAACCTAAAATGATCCTGCGGGCGCCTAAGCGGTCGCTGAGCACTGCGCCTGTATAAGTACCAGCCACGCCGCCTAATAAAAATGCGGAGACTAAAGCGCTGGCAAAAACAGCTTCACTGCCCCGGAATTTCATAAAAAACAGCGGCAGATATGTTGATAATCCCGTATGGATAGTAGAGCGCAGAAAAATAAAAAATAACAGTACCAACATCCCTATATATGAAAATCGCTCTGCTGCAGCTTTACCACCGGCAACAGCTTTTTGCAAACTGTGCTCGGCATTGACCCGTTTGTAATCAGGCATACATTTCATCATGAGCCCAAAAACCAGCAGTCCTGGCAAAACAAAATACATCGTATTATGGATCCCATCCTGTAAACCGATTAGAAACGTCATCAAAATTGAGCCAACGGCCATACCGGCATTGCCGCCTAAAGAAAATATCCCCATATTTTTAGCTTTACTGCTTTCATCACTTAAAAAATTAACAGTTTTTGATGCCTGGGGATGATAGGTAGCACTGGAAATGCCGATTATAACAACGGTCAATAAAATCAGAGTATAAGTAGAAACCCAACCGATCGCCGCAAAACCGGCACCTGCCATAGCCGCACAAAAAGGCAGCAATATTGGCATAGAGCGCTTGTCGGTAATGTAGCCAAATACCGGCTGAATAACTGACGAGGTAATATTCTGCGTCAAAACTATTGCTGCCAGCTGCGAATAACTAAGCGTGAATATTTCTTTCAGGTGTGGCAGCACTATCGGCAAAGCACCAGCCTGTAAATCAGTTACCAAATGACCTACAGCCAAGGCTAAAATCGGTAAAAAATTTTTCTTCTGCATATGCATAGCATATCCTTTCAGCGTGATGAGTATATTGTAACATAAATATTTCTCTGCGTTATGGATTTAAGAAAAAATCACTTAAAATTGCTATTCATTATAAGAGTTGACCTATATCTTTTGCATCATTAGATCATTAATAATAAAAAAGCAGCTTTCTATCACACGCGCACACTCCTTTTAGAACATTAAGGATTACAAATATTGTTCCCTATTCAGTTACAATATTTGCATAGCCTTCGCTGTCACAAATGCTTCCTTCATTTCCATTCATAAGCATTTGGCGCTCAGTAATGTGAAAGCTCTCTGTCTCGGTCGTTCACTTCCCTTCGCTCGTGATCCGACCGGCGATTCGCTTTTCCCAGGTTCCCTGGTCGGTTAAAAGTTAACACATAGCAAAAAGACCTATACCATTTGGTATAGGTCTTTTTGCTAACCGGCAGCTTTCTATCCTCCCAGGCCGCTTCCAG